>JBBSES010000030.1:0-16324 GCA_038239465.1 Gemmatales bacterium | reverse complement strand
TTGCCCACCCCTTTGGCAATAAAATGGCGTGCTGCCCGCAATCGCGTCCTTGCCGGAGGATATCCGCCGTGACCATTCCGCTCGTCGCTCCGCTTCGCCAGACCGCTCCACAGCCGACCGTTAGCGACGTTGCCGGCGAGGTACGCCGCCAGTGGCAAGCATCGCGCCTGGCCGAGCGCGTCAAGCGCGGCGACCGGGTACTCGTCGGCGTCGGCAGCCGCGGCATCGCCAACGTGGCGACGATGGTGCGCGCCACTCTCGACGTGTTGCGCGACCTGGGCACGCGGCCCGCCGTCGTCGCCGCGATGGGATCGCACGGCGGCGCCAACCCCGCCGGCCAACGCGAACTGCTCGCCAGCTACGGCGTCAGCGAGGAAGCGCTGCGCGTGCCGGTCCTGACCGACATGGACACCGTGCGTCTGGGAACCAACAGCTGGGGCGAGCCGGTCTTCTGGGACAAGAACGCCGCCGAGGCCGACGCCGTCGTCACCATCTCGCGCGTCAAGCTGCACACCGACTTTCGCAACTGCTACGAAAGCGGCATCGTCAAGATGCTGGTCATCGGTCTGGGCAAGCGCGAGGGGGCGTCGCAGCACCATCGCTGGGGCGTGCGCGGCCTGCGCGAGATGATGCCGGAAACCGTCAAGGTCATCTTGGAAAAGACGCCGTTCGTCGCCGGCCTGGCCGTCCTGGAAAACGCGAGGGAAGAGACGGCCCGGTTGCAGGTCGTGGACCGCGAGGACCTGCTCGCCATCGAACCGGGTTTGCTCGAAGAGGCCAAGTCGATCATGGGCCGGTTGCCGTTCGAGCAACTCGATTTGCTCATTATCGGCGAGATCGGCAAAAACTACAGCGGCGCCGGCATCGATCCCAACGTGGTCGGCCGATTGCTGATGGAAGGCCAACCGGAACCCGAGTCGCCGCGGATCACGCGCATCTGCTGCCTCGACCTGTCGCCGGAGAGCCACGGCAACGGCACCGGCGTCGGCATCGCCGACCTGACGACGGAACGCCTCTTGGCGGGGATCGACCCAGTGCCGTTCCGCATGAACAACCTGACGGCCTGTTTCCTGTGGCGCTCGAAGCTGCCGCTGGCCTTTCCCGCCGACCGCGATTGCCTGGAAGCGGGCCTGCAAACGTGCTGGCAGCCGAACGCCGACCGGGTGCGCATGGCGCTCATACCCAATACGCTGGAACTGGAACAGCTATGGGTATCGCAACCGTTGCTGGAAGAGGCCAAGGGACGGCCGCACCTGGAAATCCTGGGCGGCTTGCAAGCGTTGCCGTTTGACGCGAGCGGGAATCTGCGGCAGGATGTGCTGTTTCCGCATAGCGTTCGGGGACGGCGGGGGAGCGATAGAGCACAATAACGGCAGGTCGAAAACTTAACGGAGTGGGAACTGCTCAAGAGTTTCGCGTGTCACGTAGTCTGGGCTTTAAGAACTTCGATGCTTTCCACCTTGCTAGCGCCGAGGAAGCCGGGGCGGATGTCTTCACTACTTGCGACGATCGATTGCTAGGCGCGGCGAAGCGTTCGCCGAAGTTTCTCAGAGTGCGAGCGTTAAGTCCCCTCGATCTCTCGGCGGAGGTACTCTCATGATTCCCACGATTACCGATCCCGTCGCACTACGACGAGAAGGCTTTACCGCGTTGGTGAACGCCCTCGGTTGGATCAACGCCGTCCGCTTCATGCAGCAATACGAAAGCGGTCAGGGCGACTACACGCGCGAACGCGATCAGATTCTTCCCGACTGGGACGTGGACACGATGCTCCGCGAGGCCAGGGAACAGAGAAAGCATGATTCCATTCAGCAATCATCATAATCGCTGCAAATCTTGCGTCTGCGGCAAATCATCCAGGCTCGTCAACTGGAACAACTGCAGAAAGCGCGCCGTCGTGCCATAGGCGGCTTCCTTGCGCGAGGCATCGCCGCGATTGACGATGGCGATCAATTCGTGCCGCACCAGTTGCCGCAGAAGGCCAGCCGAATCGGCGCCGCGCAGGGCGTCGATCTCCGCCTTGCCGACCGGCTGGCGATAGGCGACCAGCGATAGCACGTCCACGGCGGCCGTCGAGAGCCGCGTCTCGCGCGGGCCGCCTTGCAGTTTGCGCGTCACTTCCTGATAGCGCGGCCGAAGCTCCAGCACGCAGCCCGCGTCGCGCGTCTGGATGGCGTAGGGCCGGCCCTGCTTTCGATAGTCGGCGTTCAGTTCCGCCACGATTTCGGCGAAGTTTTCCGCCGTCAGCCCGCGTATTACCTGGCCCGCGCGCTCGGCCGTCAGCGGCGTCCCACCGATGAACAGCAGCGCCTCGACGATGCGCTTCACGGGCGGCGGCGCGTCGGCTTCCGTCACGGTCGGTATTCCCCGTGCGGCAAGAAGAAAATGCCCGTGATGAAGGTGCCGGCCCACAGGAAGCCGAAGAACCAGGCCAGCACCAGATGGGCGCCGCGCCGCCGTGTCAGGCCAGTATAGAGCATCGCCGGCATCAGGAACGTGGACGGCACGGCAAACCACAGATGGATGTAGAGCGCCCGCCGCAGGTCGGCGTCGGCCATGATGTAGTCGAAAATGTCGGGCCGAATCAGGCGGATGACCACCTCGAACAACACCAGCGCCGCGACGGTGAGGACGAAGAAGGCGAGATTGATGCGGCCATGCAGCCGCGGATTGCCGCGCGCCAGCGCCACGAACGACAGGAGTAACAGAGCGGTGACGGCCGCCACCGCAAGCTTCAAGGCGAGAATGACGTTCGGCCCGGTCAGCAAGGCAGCGGCCCTCGATAAGTGAAGACTCCTCATTGTAGACTGGCGCCGGCCGAAGTCTACCGGCCCGCGGCGGCTAGCGGATGGCTCCATCCTCGCCTACAATGACTCCGTTCCGCTCCTCACCATCGAGCCACGGTCGGATGCCGTCATGCCGCCTCCCCTGTTCCGTGTCATGGAAAATGGCGCCTTGAAGCTGGAGGCACCACTCACCGGCGCCATGGATTTGGGCCGCCAGCGCGCCGACGAGCCGGAGCCGTATCAAATCCTCGCCGCCACCGCTCCCGGCGTCTCGCGCGTGGTCATCGCCCGGCTGGAAGAGAGCAACATTTCACGGCAGCACGTTCACTTTCAGCCGCTGCCCACGGGCCTCGTTCGCGTCACCAACCGCAGCCAACGGCCGCTGTCGTACCAGGGGGCATCGACGCCGCTGGGGGCCAACGCTTCCATCGACCTGGCGCCGCCGTTCAGCTTCTTTCTTGGAGCGCGCACGCTCACGGTGGCTCACGCCCACGTACCGGCGCCGCCCGCCGACCTGCTAACGCTCGATGGCCGCACCTTCGCTCCCGGCCGCATTCCCAACCTGTCGCGCGAACTGCGGCCTCTGCCCTCGCTGAATCCGTTTCAACTCGATGAACTCATCGGTTGGCTGCAGACCACGATGGGCGTGCTGCAGAGCGTCGTGGGCGCCGCCGATTTCTTGCCCAAGGCGACGCAAGCGCTGGTCGAAATCGTCGGCCTCGATTCCGGCCGCGTGCTGCTGCTCCAGAAGAACGAATGGAAAGTGGAAGCGGTCCACGGCGGCACGCCCGAGGAGCAGGCCCGTTGGCAGCCGAGCCAGCGCGTGCTGTCGCTGATCCTCGAAGAGAAGCGCACCTTCTGGCAGACGCCGCAGCAGGCCGGCGCGGCCGACACCCCTAGCTTGCAGGACGTGCATACCGCCGTCGCCTCGCCGCTGCTCGATGGCGATGGCCGGGTGATCGGCGCCCTCTACGGCGAGCGCCGCCAGCAAGCGCTGCAAGGCGCCACGGCCGGGGGCAAACTGGAGGCGATGCTCGTCGAACTCCTCGCCTGTGGTCTCTCGGCCGGCCTGGCGCTGCAAGAACAACAAGGAGTCGCCCTCAAGGCCCACGCCCAGTTCGAGCAATTCTTCACGCCGCAGCTGGCGCAACAACTCCGCGAGGAGCCGGACTTGCTCGAAGGCCGCGAGGCCGCCGTGACGTTGCTTTTTTGCGACGTGCGCGCCTTTAGCCGCATCAGTGCCCGGCTCGGCCCCTCGGGGACGGTGCGCTGGATCGGCGACGTGATGAGCGAGCTATCGAAGTGCGTGTTGGCCCAGGAAGGGGTGCTAGTCGATTACATCGGCGACGAACTGATGGCCATGTGGGGCGCCCCCCGCCCCCAAGAGGAACAGGCGTCGCTCGCCGTCGATGCCGCGCTGGCCATGCGCGACGCCCTGGTCATTCTCAACGAACGCTGGGAGCCGAAATTGGGCGAGGCCATCGACGTCGGCATCGGCATCAATTCCGGCATCGTCCAGGTCGGCAACACCGGCTCGATCTTCAAATTCAAGTACGGTCCCCTGGGCAACACCGTCAACCTGGCCAGCCGCGTGCAGGGGTTGACCAAGTACCTCCGCGTCCCCCTGTTGGTGACGGCCGCCACCCGGCAACAACTCGACGACCGCTTCATCGCCCGCCGCATATCCAAGGTCCGCGTCATGGGTATCGCCGACCCGCTGGACATCCACGAGGTGGAGCGCGCCACCACCCCCGAACGTGCCCAGTTCTTCCATGCCTCCGAAGCGGCGCTGACGGCGCTCGAAGCCGGCGAGTTCGCCCAAGCGGCCCGTCAGGCCGGTGCCTTGTTGCACGAAAACTCCGACGATGGGCCGCTATTGTTGGTGCTGTCCCGCGCCGCGCAAATGCTGATGGACAAGCACGCGGCCTTCGAGGCGCCGTGGGAACCGCCGGGGAAGTGAACACGCCAAGGCCGACAAGAAGAATGAGCGCGAAGCGCTACATTCGACATTTCACAACCCCATCCGCGGCGTAACCATCAGCGTCATCTCCTTGCCGCCGCGACGGATTTTCAGCGGAGCGGCGATCCCCGGTTTGACGCCGCCCGCCGCGTGGTGGCAATCGGCGGCGCTGTCGGTCCAGGCCCCATCCAATGTCAGCAGGCGGTCGCCCACTTTCAGCCCGGCCGAGGCCGCGGGGGTATCGGGGCGCACTCGGTCCACGATCACGCCGGGTTCCTCGTCGTCGTCGGCCTTGCTGACGGCGAAGCCCCACATGCCGGCCGGGTCGAGCAGGCGCGGCGGCGGTTTCTTCTTGGCCGCCATGTAGGCCATCATCAATTCGAGGAAGTCGTCCGGCACGTAGCCGTTGGGCGTGAACGACAGCTGCTTCGCCTGGTAGTCGAGCGTCATGCGGTAGCGGGCGAAGAACGAGAAGCCGACGATGCCGTGCAGTTCCCCCTGGCCGCGCGACAGGACGGCGACGGCCGGATGGTCCATGACGATGGCCGGGATCTTGTCCGCCCGCTGGCCGCCCACCTCGAAGCGCTGCATGGAAAACTGGCCCAGGGCGTTGAACAGCGCCATCGGCGGCGGCTGGGCGTCACGCGGCACGACGCCGGTTTCGCGGGCCACTTCCGGGCTGATAATCGTGATCGGCGCCCCGGTGTCGAAGATCATGCGGTACGGCCCCTTGCCGTTGATCTTCACCCGCACGGCCAAGTGATGGCTTTTCAGCACCTCGATCGGCGCCGTACGAACCGGCAATTCCTCGGCGGAAGAGGGCAGCGCGGCCGCGGTGGACAGGGCCAACAGCAAAGCCAGCGGACGCATGGTTACAGCCCCTTTCCCAGGGTGGCGCGCACCGAACGGCTCTTGCCGTCGCGGAGGATGGTCATCTCGATTTCGTCGCCGGCGGCCCAGGGGGCGATGAGGCGATGCGCCTCGGCGGCGGTCTTGATCGCCTTGGCGTGGACGTGCGTCAGGCGGTCGCCGACTTGCAGTTTAGCCTCGGCGGCAGGGCTGGCGGGCCAGACGCCGGCGACGGTCACGGCCCCGTCTTTTTCGGCCAGTTCGACGCCGAGGAAGCCGCGCAGGCCGAGGCCGCGTTCCAGTTTTAGATTCCCCAGGTTCTTGACCAACCCGCCGACGGCATCGACGCCGTTCTTGCCGGTCGCGGTCTCGGCCACCTTCGGCTCGAAGTCGAGACGCTGCCAGGCCATCTTGTCCTTGGTGAGGTCGAAGGTGAGGCGAAAGCGAGCCAGGACGTTATAGCCGATGATGCCGTGCAACTCGGCGCCGGCGAGGCCCGTCTTGTTCATGCTTTCCAGCTGGAAGACGTCTTCCACGCGGCCACGCACTTTTTCGAGGACCAGGCCGCCCTCGATCTCGAAGCGGTCGAAGCCGGCCCAGCCATTCTTGGTGGCGACGATGCCCAACTTGTCGGCCGTCTTGGTGCCGACGAAGAGGGACGGGGCGCCGGAATCGACGATGAAGTGAAACGGACCCTGGCCGTTGATCTTGACGCGGACCAAGACGTGCTTGGTGTCGGTCAAGCGATAGGGCACCTGAACCGTGGGGCCGTCCGCCTTTTTGGGTTCTTCGGCGGGGATCGACGGGTGGGCGGGGGCCAGGAACGCCAGGGCGATCAGGGTGAGGCCGGCGAACCGTCGCATGGGATAGACCTCCGGAGACACCGCGAATAATGTCGGCCATTATAAACGGCATGATGCGTCAATGGTGGCCTGAAAAAGAGATTGGCGCGCGGGGGGCGTAAGCCCCCCGTGGATTTTCACGGAGATCCACGGGGGACTTACGCGCCCCGCTCGCCAAACAAATAGTCTGTCAATTCCGCCAGGCGTCGAACGATATCCGGCCGCGATCTTTTACTTTCGGGATCGAAGAGGACGGCTTGCAAGCCAGCCGCGCGAGCGCCGCCATAATCGTTCACTGGATCGTCGCCGACATAGAGGATACGCTTATGAGGCAAGCCCAGGTTATCGGCGATGGCTCCGAAGAAGCCCGGCGCCGGTTTGCGCCAGCCGACCTCGGAACTGACGACCAGGCAAGCGAGAGGCGGCCAATCGGCCATACCCGCTATCACCGAACGCAGGCGGCCATCGAAGTTCGACGCCATGCCCACGCGACTGCCACCGGCGATCAGCTGTCGCAGGATGCGCCCCGTTTCCGATTCGCAACGCCAGGCGTCGGAGCGCGCGAAATGGGCGTATAGTTCCGCGAAACAGGTGCCCAAGTCGTCCACGTCATTGAGGACATCGGCGACGATGCGCCGCCAGCGTTCGAGCTCGCCGGCTTCATCGACGCGGTAGCCCGCGGCGCAATCGCGGACTTCCTCGGAATGAAATGCCAACCGGAAACGACGGCCAATTTCGACGACATCGTGCCGCGACCCATGCCGCTGGCCAACGTTCCAGTACGCCTCGGCGACGGAGGGCTGGGGATGGATCAAAGTGCCGACGGCATCGAAGACGACGGCATCGACGGTTCGCCCGAGGAAATGATTGGCCATGCGTCGTCTCGGTGGAAAATGACGAATCGCGGCGCCGCCGAACGACCGCCGACGCCGATATAAAAGAGTGTGCGCGATTCTACCCCGGGCGTCCGCCCTTTCCAGGAGTGCCGACCATGCGCTGTCCGGCTTGCGGCGCGGAGAACGACGAAGGCACCGCCAAGTGCGGCCCGTGCGGCGCCCGCTTGACCAAACCGGCCCGGCGCCGCAAGCAACACTTCGACGACAAGTATAGCCTGATCGCCACGCGCACGCCCAAGCACAGGACGACGGTACTCGCCTATCGCTACGCCATGTGGGGATTAATACCGGTGGTCGGTCTGCCGCTGGGCGGCCTGGCCCTGGGGCTGGGAATGCGGGCCATGGGCCATCTGCGTCGCGAGCCGGAAGCGCACGGCAAGGGCCATGCGATGGCGGCCATCGTCCTCGGCTCGTTGGAAATGCTGACCAACGGCGTTGGCCTGGCGCTGGTCTGGTACGGCTTGACGAGTGTCAGCTGACCGACTCAGTCGATCCCTACGAGCACGGGCGCCACTTCGGCGAGCAGATCGGCCGCGACTTCGCCTTCGGCCGCCGGTTGCAGGCGTCCCGCCAGCCACACGGTAGCCAGCATCGCCACGGCCGCCAGCACGCCGACCGTGCCGAAGCCCGTCAAGCTGCCGTCGGCGTTTTCGCCCAGCAGATTGGCCCCGACCACAGACGCCAGTCCCATCGCCATTTGCTGCACCGATGCGTTGACGCTCATGAAGCTGCCTCGGTAGCGCGGCACCACGCAGGCCATGACCAGGGCCATGACCGGCACCATGCGCCCGGAAGTCGCGGCCATGAACACCGTGCTCACCAGCAAGGAGAGGGCCAACGACACCGGCGGCAAATGGGTGATGACCAGCGTGGGCAGAATGGCGAACAGGGCGAGAACGCGGAAGACGCGCAGCTTGCCGTAGCGGTCGGCGATACGGCCGATCAGCGGCATCGTCACCAGCGTGACCAGTCCGCCGAAGATGTAGACGTAGGGCAATTCCTTCTCCACCCGGCCGACGTTGTCCACCATATAAGTGGCGATGTACGGCACCACCATGAAAGTGCCCATCACCAGCACGACCATGAGGGCATAGGCGCGCAAATGGCTCGGCATCAACAGGACCGTCAGCACCCGGCCGGACTCGCGCGGCCCGCGCGTGAGATGGCCGGTCAGCGACGGCAACTGCGTTTGCACTAGCACTAAAATGGCCAGGCTGACGGCGCCGAGGACGGCGAAAGGCATCCGCCAGCCGAACTCGTGCGCCAGGTAAAGACCCAGCGGAACGCCGCCAATCGAGGCGAGGGAAAAGCCTGCCATGACGATGCCGGTGGCCCGGCCGCGGCGCTCGTCGGCAAAGACGTCGCCGACGATGGCCAACACGAGCGCCGCCACGACGCCGCCGAAACCGCCCGCGACGACTCGCGCCGCCAGCAGCAAGGGATAATTGTCGGCCAAGGCACAAGCGATCGTGCCCCCCATGAAGCCGGCGTACAGCCCGACCAATGCCGTCTTGCGGTCGAAGCGATCGATGAAATAGGCGGCGACCAGACCGCTGATGGCGGCGCTGAACGCATACACGGAGATGACGAGGCCAAAGCCGCGCGGCGTGATGTTCAAGTCGCGCATCAGCTGCGGTCCCAGCGGCATGACGATCATGAAATCGAGGATGTGCGTGACCTGGACGGCGGCCAGGATCAGCAGCACGCGCCACTCGGCGCGGGTCAAGAAGCTGGATTGAGGGCTGGCCTCGCTCATGTCGCCTCCCGTTAGGTCGATAAAACAACTTATACCGCGCCGAGAACGGGCGCTTACGTCGCATCACCGAGGTGGGAGCAATCGCCGTGCCCACGCCTTCTTACGATCCGACCGCCGTTGGCCCCGGTCAGCGCCGTGACAGAGGCCGACCTGCCGGGCATAATACGAAAGATGGAGCGGCGCTTGAACCGCAAGTCGGCGCGGCCGCAAGCGGAGCAACTTTGGGCCGCGGCCTATATACTTTTGGGGCTACGCTACACGCCGGAGCTGTCGGCGGAACTGTTTCGAGGAGTGCTATCGATGAAAGAGTCGTCCATGTATCAGGCGATCTTGAAGGAAGGTAGGGCGGAAGGCATTGCGAAGGGCATGGCCAAGGGCATGGCTCAGGGGAGAACGGAAGGGGCGGTACTCGCCTTACGCAAAGTGCTGCGCGCCCAGGGCGAAGGCTGTTTTGGCCCCATCGACGTGGGAACCGCGGCGGCGATCGAACGCATCGACGACCTCGGTCAGCTGGAAGAACTGTGCGCGAAGCTACCTGGCTTCGGCCGCTGGCATGAGTTACTAGCCAATGTTAACCCCAACCCCCGTGGTCGCCGCCGACGGCCCCCAACTTGAAAGCGCGAAACGGCGAGCCACGCGCTAATACCGAAAAATCACGTCCGCCATCAGTCGGAAGTTCAGCAAATCCTTGTTGCTCGTCAGCGGGAACTCGAGGGCCAAGCCCGTTTGTAAGGTCTCGTTGAACTTGTAGCGCGCTCCCGTGGCCAACGACACGCTGCCGGTGCCGCTGATGCCCGTCGAACCGAAATTGATGAGATCGCGCCCCTCGAAGCCGAAGGGATGCGAGTTGCCCGACCGCATGTATTGATACCAGTTCACTTCGAGCAACGGGTATATCTTGTGCAGATTGCCCACGTCGTAATCGAGGTGCGTGCTCAGGAAATAGTACTCGCTCCGCGCCGTGTCGGCGAAGGCGTAGCCCGTCGTGCCGAGGAAGTTGAAGCTGCCGTATTCCGAGCGAAAGAAGTTCTGCGCGACGCTAACGTAGGGCACGAAGGAGACGCTGCCGGTGTCCTGGTAGACCTTGTCCGGGCCGGCGGGGATCTGAAACGTGAAGCCGGCCGCCGCCACGGTGCCGCAGTCCTCGTTGCGGTAAAAAGTGTACTTGGCACCGAGATTCAACTCGGCCAGGCCGGAACCACTCGGGAACGGATCGTGAGGATCGGTCCAGATGCCGCCCAGTTTGTTGAAGACGAACGAGAGACGATCGGTGATGGCCAGGCGAAACTGGGCGCCAAAGAATTCGATGTTGCTGCCCTGAAAGGCGTAGTTGCTGCGCGGCGTGTGCTGGTAGATGAAGATCGGCCGCACTTCCGTCAACGAGCGCGGATCCTCGAAGAGGAACGGATTGCTGATCGGCGAAATGAAGCCGTCGAAGCAGTGATCGCTCTGAAACAGGCTGCGCTGCGGACTGGTCAAGCAGCCGAGCCAGCCACAGCCGAACAGGCCGCCGTCGGCCATCCCGCCGGAGGGAACCAGGCCGGGCGGCGCGCCGCCGACGAGGCCGGGCGGCGGTAACGGCGGCGCGGCCGGGGCAAGACCGAGGGGCGGCGGCGCGGGCGGGGCGCTGGCGACGATGACGCCGGATTTACGCGGGTCGGGAGCGTCGGCCGGCACCCAATGCCCTTCCGCCAAAGGTACGCCGCCCGCGGTCAGCGGCGGCGCCGTGATCGGCTGCCCCAGCGAAGCTGCCACCGGCCGCGGCGGATCGGGACTTTGGCCACGCGCTACGAGAGTCGCCGCAGCGGGGGGAGGGGCATCCAGGAGAACGGGAGCGCCGAGGCCAACGGGTTTGCCGAGATTGCCGGCTCCGGGGCGATAGTCAGTTTCGTCGGCGCGGCCAGCCGACGCGGCGAGCGAAAGTATCAGGGCACTAGCCCAGAGGCGTTTCATGGCATCGTCCTCCTTGATCCGGGGTGCCGTGTCCGTGGGTGCGCGAGCGTCGTCGAGACGCGCGGGTGATGCCATCTTTCTCATCGGCTGAAAAGGGCAATCGCCCGCCGTCCGTCGCCGCCGCGCGAAGCAACGATCGTGGCCGTGGATTTCACAAGCTGCATAGGCCATACGGGTGCAGTTCGCTAAGCTAATTTCATGAACTTACGCACGCTCGGTAAGACTTCGTTGCGCGTCACGCCGCTGGGCCTGGGCCTCGCGGCGCTCGGCCGGCCAGGCTACATCAACCTGGGCCACGCCGCCGATCTGCGCCGCGATTACGACCGTGCCCCCATGCAGGCTCATTGCCATGCGGTCCTGGACGCGGCCTGGCAGCACGGCATCCGCTATTTCGACGCCGCCCGCTCCTATGGCGAGGCCGAAGCGTTCCTCGGCAGTTGGTTGACCGCGCGAAACATTCGCCCCGATGAAGTCGCCGTCGGCTCGAAGTGGGGCTACACCTATACCGCCGACTGGCGGGTGCACGCCGACAAGCACGAAGTCAAGGACCACGGCCTCGCCACGCTGCGCCGGCAGTTCGCGGAGAGCCGGGAACGACTCGGTCCGTACTTGCGGCTCTATCAAATCCACTCCGCCACCTTGGAGAGCGGTGTCCTTGACGACCGCGAGGTGTTGGAGGAACTGGCGAAGATGCGCGGCGAAGGCCTGCGCATCGGCCTGAGCCTCAGCGGTCCCCGGCAAGGCGACGTTTTGCGACGAGCGCTCGCAGTCACGGTGAACGGCGAACGGCTGTTCGACGCCGTGCAAGCGACCTGGAATTTATTGGAGCCATCGGCCGAGGCGGCCCTTCGAGAAGCCCACGACGCGGGCATGGGCGTCATCGTCAAAGAGGCGCTTGCCAACGGCCGGTTGACCGCGCGCAACCACGATCCATCCTTTGCGGAAAAGCGTCGCTTGCTGGAGAACGTGGCTGGTCGCCTCGGCACCACGCTCGACGCCTCGGCCCTGGCGGCGGTACTCGCGCGGCCGTGGGCCGACGTGGTCCTCAGCGGCGCCGCCGACGCGGAACAGTTGCGATCCAACGCGGCATCGCTGGCCGTGACGTGGGACGAAGACGCTTCGACGGCGTTATCGGGATTGGCGGAAACGCCGGCGGAATACTGGTCCACCCGTAGCCGAATGCCCTGGAATTGACCAATCACTGAGGCCGCGTCGATTGTTGCAGCAGCCAGCCCAGCGCGAAAAAGCCTATGCCGACCGACGAAATGACCAGCGAACGGCTGAGCGTCACCTCCTCGGGCCGCGCCAGGTTGCCCGCCACGCCGATGGGTATCAGAATCATCCCGAGCAACTGCAAGCCGCGAGCCAACTTGTACACCATGATTTTCCCACCCACGCTTCTTGGATTCGGGAACGAGCTGGCGACGAATTCTCAATCCTGACACGCGCCTGGGACGAAAATGCCGCGACGAAGGCCAAACCTATGGCTATCCGGCTCGAACACGGGCATTCTAGGAGCGAACGGCCGGCCGGCATGGGACTTGCCATAGGTTTCCCGCCCCAATCCCTACTATCCCGGCGCTCCCCGCCCTCCTCCTTGACAAGCCGCCAAGGGGAAGTAGAAAACTGGTTATCGTTCGTCCGCTTTCCGTCAAGACCTCGACCGGAGGCAGCATTCGTGATGGCTCTTTCCCTCCCGCGGACCTTGCTGTCGCTGGCTCCGATCCTTATCGGCCTGTTCGTGCCGCTGCTTTCCGGCTGCGAGGACCGCTACTCGGAAGACCTACGCTATCCGCTGCGGACCGACCCCATCATCGACGAACCGCCGACCGTTGAATCGCTCGTTCCCGATCGTCCCGGCGTCTTGCCGGTGCTGTCGATGACGCAGATGCGCGAGCCGGAATTTCCGCTGCATTCCGCCCTGGCCAAGACGCTCGACCCAGAGGCCATCAAGGGGGCCGACCGCCAGGCGCTGACCAAAACGCTGGAAACGATGTTCGGCACTCCCGCCCGGCCGCACGTCCGGGGCTTCATCGAGAGCGACGAGTTGCCCGATTTGCCGCCGGAACTGCGGCTCGACAATCGCAGTTTACGCATGGGCAGCCGACTCTATCGCGTTCATTGCCTGCACTGCCACGGCTTGCCCGGCGACGGCCGCGGGCCGACGGCGTTCTGGGTCAATCCTCACCCACGCGACTACCGCAAGGGCATCTTCAAGTTCGTCTCGACGAGCGTGGCGCAGGGCACTGGACAGAAGCCGCGCCGCGACGACTTGATGCGCGTCCTCAAGGAAGGCATCGAAGGCACGTCGATGCCGTCGTTCGGCGTACTCTCCGACGCCGAGTTGGAAGCGATGACCAGCTACGTCATTCACCTGAGCATGCGCGGCGAGGTCGAGGCGTTCGTGATGCGGGCGGTCATCACCGGCACCGGCCTGGGCGATAGCGGCTCCATCGAGGGCTGCGCGAAGGACTCGCTGACGAGCGTCATCAATTACTGGCAGAACTCCCAGAAACAAGCGATCGAGGTTCGGCCCTTCCTCGCCAAGACCGACGAGGAAATGAAGGCGTCCGTGGGCCGCGGCCATGCCCTGTTTATGGACGAGAAGAACGGCTGCGTGAAGTGCCATCCGAACTATGGCCGCGATAGCACGTTCCGCTTCGATACCTGGGGCACCGAGGTTCGGCCCGCCAACCTGACGAACGCCATTTACCGGGGCGGCCGTCGGCCCATTGACTTATACTACCGCGTCCACGGCGGCATCAACGGCTCCGGCATGGTCGGCTTCGCGGACCAATACAAGGTCGTCGATAACAAGGACGCGCTGTGGGACGTGGTCAACTTCGTGCAGATGTTGCCGTATCCCGCGATGCGCGCCAAATACGGCATCAACATCGACTGAATGCCCGCCCTCTGCTTGGATTTTGAGACATTCGCACAGGAGCGCTTGCCGTGGGCAAATATTGGAGCGTCCTTTTCGGCGTCGTCTTGCTGGCCTGCATCGGCTTGTTCGTGATATCGCCGGCCATGGGCTGGTGGCTGCCGATGACCGTCTCCAGCTTCGGCGCCGAGATCGACAATCTCTTCATGTTCATCCTCTGGGTCACGACTTTCTTCTTCGTGCTGACCGAGGGGTTGCTCGTCTATGCTATGTGGAAGTATGCCCACGTTCCCGGTCGCAAGGCAGCGTTCGTCCACGGTAGCCATACGCTGGAAACCATGTGGACCTTAGTCCCCGTCGTCATCCTCATCCTCATCGCCGTCGTGCAGATCAACGTATGGGAACGCATCAAATACCACTCGCGGATGCCGCGTCCCGACGCGACGACGCAACAAATGGAGGTGCAAGCCCGCCAGTGGGAATGGCGCGTGCGCTACCCTAGCCCGGCGCGCATCGCCGCCTGGGAGAAGGATCCCAAGCTCGCCCAGGATTTCGGCGGCGTGCCGCATATCGACGATGTCCATGTGCCCAACGAAATCCACATTTGGCAGCATGCGGAAGCGGGCCGACCCCAGCGCGTGTTGGTCCATCTGCGCACGCGCGACGTGATCCATAGTTTCTTCATTCCGGTGTTGCGTCTCAAGCAAGACGCGCTGCCGGGGAAGACCATTCCCGTCTGGTTCATGGCCACCGATTACAACACCGAAGCCAAAGTCGTTGGCACCAAAGGCGAGGTGCGTTGGGTGGACGGCTTTAATCCACACACCTCGAAGTTCGACCAGGAGGATCGCGTCTGGGACCTGGCCTGCGCCGAGTATTGCGGCACGCGCCATTCGATGATGAAGGGCCGCTTCTTCGTTCACAAGGACAAGGAAGATTTCCTGGAATGGCTGCGTTCCGCCGAGAAGGCGAGCCATGCGCGCGAGGCGCCGGCGATCGCCAAGGCCCCGTAATAAAATCATCCTCGTTCCCAAGCTCCGGCTCGGGGACGCAAGCTTTGACGCTCCGGCTTCAAGGCGCGCTCGAAGATGTGCGGTACATTGGCTGACATCCGACGAAGCCGGAGCTTCGTCGCTCCCGTTCCCAAGCCGGAGCTTGGGAACGAGGGTATATGTTGTGCGTATAGAGACGAGGAGAGCATGAGCGACAGTCTTTCCCACGCCGCCGAGGCTCACCCCCATCCCGAGTTGGGCTTCCTGCGCAAATATATCTTCTCCGAAGATCACAAGATCATCGGCATTCAATTCTTGTTCTCCGGCTTGATCTTCTTGATCCTCGGCGGGGCGTTGGCGCTCATCGTGCGGACGCAGCTCGCCTGGCCACACGCGCAATTGCCCATCGTCGGCGAATGGCTCGGCGAAGGCAGCGGCGGCCATCGCATGAGTCCCGATTTCTACAACATGGCGTTCTCCATGCATGCCACGGTGATGATCTTTTTCGTCATCATTCCGCTGCTCACCGGCGCCTTCGGCAACTTTCTCATTCCGCTGATGATCGGCGCCCCCGACATGGCCTTTCCGAAGCTGAACATGATGTCGTATTGGTTCATGTGGCCCGCTTTCACGCTGATGTTGCTCAGCTTCTTCGTCCCCGGGGGCGCGGCCGCGTCGGGCTGGACCTCTTATCCCACCATCGCCAGCATCACCATGCCGGCCGGCCAGGGCTTTGGGTCGCCGGCGCAGGCGGCTTCGGGCTACGGCCAAATTTTTTGGCTCACCTCGCTCATCTTCGTCGGCATCTCGTCGATGATGGGGTCGGTCAATTACATCACGACCATCATCAACATGCGCGCCCCCGGCATGACGCTGTTCCGCATGCCGATGAGCGTCTGGTCCCTGTTCATCACCGCCATCCTGCAGGCGTTCGCCTTGCCGGTTCTGACCGTGGCCCTCTTCCTCCAATTGCTCGACAAGACGATCAATACCTGCTTCTTCCTACCACCGGGCACGACGACCATCGGCAACTGGCAGGCGGGACCGGGCGGCGGGCAGACGCTGCTCTGGCAACACTTGTTCTGGTTTTACTCGCATCCGGCCGTATACATCATGATTCTTCCGGCGATGGGTATGGTCTCCGACGTGATCTCGACCTTTAGCCGCAAGCCGCTGTTCGGCTACAAACCGATGGTCTACGCCATCGCCGGCATCGCGGGGTTGGGCTTCATCGTCTGGGGCCATCATATGTTCCAGAGCGGCATGGACCCGCGCCTCGGCACCGGCTTCATGCTCGCCACCATCCTCATCGCCGTGCCGTCGGCCGTGAAGACCTTCAACTGGCTTGGCACCATTTGGGAAGGCGATCTGCACTATACGACGGCGATGCTCAACGCCCTGGCCTTTGT
>JBBSES010000029.1:0-16723 GCA_038239465.1 Gemmatales bacterium | reverse complement strand
GCGCGGCGTCCGGGTCGGTTGCAAATGGGGTCGGGTGTCATTGCCGGAACGGCACTTGGGGTGCTTCGCACAAGGACACCCGCCCCATTTTGCAACCGACATTCAGGCGTTCAGCTTCTCTTGGTTCACGACATACAGGGTGAACTGCATCTTCGTCTGCGTCTGGCCGCCGGTCTTGATGGTCAACACCTTCTGGCCTTCGATGTTACCGGCGATCAGGTTTTCCTTCAACCGGATGGCGACCGTGAGCGACTTCTGCACGTTGAGCCATTCTTCCTGCTGCGAGTCGCGGTTGACCTGAAAATAAACTAAACCAGCGGCGGCCGGCAGCACGCGCGGCGGGCGAGCGCTGTGCGCGAACTTCAGCCCCGCCTGGCCGAGACGATAGATGTCGTCCACGCGGTCGCTGCTGCCGATCTTCATGTCGAGGCCAGCGCGGGTCAAAAGGCGGATGCACTCCTCGGGCTGCAGGCCGCTGCGCACGCCGACATACAGTTGATAGATCGGCTGCAACCACGCGGGTTCCAGCGACACCTGCATGCGCAAGCCGGCGCCGACGAAGGGCCGCTCGTCGTACTCGGGCCGCGGCAAGCCGCCGAACAGCGCGTCGATAATCTTCTTGACGCGGTAGAAGATGCCGCCGAGGTCGTCGTGGTCGTAGCGCGGCAACTCCGGCGTACGCCGCGCCTTGGTGAAGATCGACAGCTGGCCGACGAGACGACACAATTCCGTATAGGCCGTCAGCGGATGAATCCCCTGCGCGAACACGATGACGCCGAGCAGGGCATATGCCTCGTTGAGGATGCGCAATTGCTCGATGATGAGTACGTCGCCAGCCGCCTGGCTCTCGATGGGGATGCCGCGCGAAACCGCCGTCTGCGCCAGCTGATCCATGTACTTGCCGAGCCGGTCGAAGATGGTTTGGAGGATGTCGGCTTGCAGGACCGACCAGGCATCGCAGGCGAGGACGGGCGGGATGTAGGTCGAATCGATCTCCGGCGTGGCCTCGGCGCGCGACGACTTCTGCACGCGGGCGATCGGCACCACTTCGTAGCCGGCCTGGTCTTGCGTGGATAGCAGCAAGCCGAGGTTGAGCAAACGCACTTGCACGGGTTGCGGGTTGAGGCCGGTGTTCTCGTCTTCGAGTTCCTGGGTGTCGAGGAGGAAGCGCGAGTTGTCCTCGGATTGCCCGTTGCCGCCGACGTTGGCCCGGCCGAGGTGCAGGACGGGGACGCCGAGGAAAATGGTGAGGGCGCCGTCGCGTTCAAAGGCGGGCTTGAGGTCGACGGCCGGCAGTTCGCCGTCTTCCGGCACGGAGATGAGGGTGCCGTCGCGCAGCCGTGCTTGCAGGGAACGCACGACGAGGCGATGGTTGGCCAGGGCGTCGCGGTCGAGGTCGATGGCGCGAAGGCCCCAGTTGTAATTGTGGTCCCAGCGCTCGCTTTGGTTGGAGTGGTGCAGGGCGTAGCGCTGGGCCGCCTGCAGCTGGTGCGGCCGCAGGAACATGCCTTCGTGCCAGTGGACGGCTCGGACTGCCATGATCGGACCTGCTCTTGAGTCTTGAAATGAACCGCGGAGATAAACCCGTCGGCTCGTCGTCAGGCGCCCAGCCCTTCCTGTTCCGCCTGTTCGCGGACGCGCTCGATGACGCGGCGAATCTTACGGTCGTAGATGCCGAGTTTCTTGGCGATGTCCTCGTTGCTGAACCCCTGCATGCGCAGTTCGAGGATTTCGCGCTCCATCGGCCGCAACCGGCCGAGGAAGTGTTCCATCTGGTTGAGGAAGGCGACCGTCACCTCGGGGCTAGGCTCGCGGCCGAGCAGGTCCACGAGGCGGTCGTTCGATTCGTCGCTTTGGCCGGTTTCCATGCTGAAATCGCGTTTGCCGGCCTTGTGGAAGGCCACCTGGCGTAGCGTCTTGTGGACGGTGATGCGCACCAGAAGCTTGCACAGGTCGTCGTTTTCCTCGATCTGGAACTCGCCGGCCTTGAGGCGTTTGAAGAAGGTGCGGAACACCGATTGCACGATGTCCTCGGGATCGACCCGGCTCGCCAGGCGCTGGCTCAGCCGCAGCCGGGCCAACGGCAACAGGCGGTTGACATAGTGATTGAACAGGTCGGTGGCGGCCTTCTGGTCGCCTTGCCGGCAGAGATCGACGAGCATGCGGTCGTCGGGCACATCAGCCACGGCTCGCTCCTCGCGTGAGATAGCGGGACGAACGATCCCCGGCGATCCAAGGGGCCAAGTCAACGTCGAAAAGGAGGGATTGTCCGCCGCCGAGATATGGTAGTCCGAAAGGGGGGCAACGTCCAAGGGTTTTGGGGGCGAGCGGGGTCGCGTGAGCGCCCCGAGCGCGATCGGACCATGGTGTACTCGCGGCGCTTACGCGGCCCCGCTCGTGGGGGTGAATCAGCGCGGCGGGTCCACGACGACGCGAAAGCCGAGGTTGTCTTGAATATTGTCGTAGCCTACCGGGCCGGGTGCCTGGAGTTTGTACAGTTCTCTCTTGAACTCACCCCGATTAAAAAGAACGATCTTCTTGTTGTCATAACCTCGTCCTCGAACGGCTACGTCCTGATCGGGTATTCGTTCGACGAGAGGGACGGTTTTCGGCTTGCCTGGGCCGACCAATTCCCGCGTCCATTCAAGGCCGTTCCCGTAAACGTCCCGGATCCCGAAACGGCTAATATCCTTCTTTGCCGCGCCTACCTCTAGCGGCCCGACATCGCCGCGCTGAAGGGCCACATCGGGCGCCGCGCCGCCTAGTTGAAAGTCGCCGTCTCTAGCGGGCAATTCCGTATTACTTTCAAAATATCCCGCCGCGCGCTCCCACTCGGCTACATCTGGCAAATGCCCGTTGCCTAGCCATTCGGCGAAATGATGCGCCTGAACCACCGTCATGCGCAGCGCTGGATGCAGCGGATTGCCGTTACCGATATCTATATATGGTGGCTTATCGCCCAATTTGTTTTTCTCTCTACCCCCCTTGACCCAATCATTCTTCTCCTTGAAAAACTCAGGATGCGTCTCGGCGAACACGCCGAACAACCCATTCCACACCTTGTTCTCCATGATGTAAAACGTCGCCGGGTCGCGGTGCTTGTCGTCTTGCGGTATGACGTTCAGGACCACCTTTTGACCGTCCTTCACGCACGCGATCTTTTGGTAGTATTTCAACCCCGTCACCGGCGACGTGACGACGCTCAAGCCATCGGCCTGAAAACCGGGCGGCAACGTCGCCAATGGCAATACGCTGAGATCGAGCGAGATGTCCTTCGTTTGCCCATTCGCTTCGGCGCGGACGGCCAAGGCGGCGGTCGTCGGCGGCGCGTCAGCGGCAACGCTCACCGGCACTTCCACCTCGTCGGCCCCTTCGGGCACCGTCGCCGGCTCGATGGCGACCTTGTCCGGCACGTTGTCGAAAGTCAGCGCGATCGGGCCGGAAAAGCTGTCGCGTTTGACGCGCAAGGTCAACGGCCGCGTCTGGTCGGCATGGATGGCCAGCGGCGGCGCCTTGATCTCGAAGGAACCGGGTTTCAAGAACGTCCAGGCGAGGAAGGCCAACGCGACGGCGGCCACCGCTCCCAGCGCCGCGACGCCGATGCGCCGCCCGCCGCTCGGCGGCGGCCCCTGCCAGCTGCCGGGGCCGAGCGCCGTGCGCGCGTCGCCGCCGGCCATCCCCGGCGTCAGGGTGCCCATCGCCTCCGTCTCGAAGCGACTGCCGGGCCTCATGCCGGTCGGCGTGTCCATGTCGAAATACGCATCGGGACTGCTGCGCCGCAACTGCGGACCGACGGCGCGCTCCAGCGCCTTGGCGAATTCGACGCAACTGCCATAGCGTTGATCGGAATCCTTAGCCAAGCCGCGCAAGATGACCTCTTGCTCGGCTTGCACGAGCGGCGCCAGGTCCGGTATTTGTTCGAGATGGGCGATCATCAGCCCCATCATGTCGGACGCCTGGAACAGCCGGCGATTGAGGCGCAACTCGGCGACCATCATGGCCAGGCTGTACTGATCGCTGTGCTTGCTGACCTTGCCGCGCCAGGTTTCGGGCGCCATGTAAATGGGCGTGCCGGCGCTGGTGGCCGACGCCTGTACGCGCTGGCTCTCCATCATCTTGGCCAGGCCGAAGTCGGCGACCTTGGCGTGCCCCTGCAGGATGAGGATATTCTCCGGCTTGACGTCCCGATGCTGCACCCCCTGGTTGTGCAGATAGTCGAGCGCCTCCGCCGACTCCTTGACGTAAGTAAGCATCTCGGGCAGGGGCAAGCCCGGCTGTCCCGCCGTCCGGCACTGCTTGACGCGGTCGCGGATGCTCCCTTCCGCCAGTTCCATGACGATGTACAGGCGGTCTTCGAGGGGCCAATATGCCTGCGTCGAGAGCAAAAACGGATGTTGCAGATTCTTGATCGTCTCCAACGATTGCAATTCGCGCTGCGCTTCCTCCTGATCGAGGGGCCGCAGGATCATCTTGACGGCAGCGCGGATGCCGCCCGGCGCCTCGGCGAGCCAGACCTCGCCGAAGCTGCCGCTGCCGATGCGCTTGATGAACTTGTAGCCGCCCACCACTGAGAGTGTATGCCCCTGGCCGGTCGGCCGCGCGGGAGGCGGAGTCGGCTCTATGCTCAGCCGGGCGCTCTTCTCGGAAAACGGTTCCTGGCTCTTGGTGTTCCTGCCCGGCGGCGCGGTCGTCGGCCGCGAAGGCGTGGCACCGAGGTTCGAGATGTCCAGGGTGGGGATCGGCTGCTCCTCGACGATTTGCCGCAGCCGGGCGTACTGCGCGGGGAAGCGCTCTTCATACGCCTCCAGCGGCGGCCGGTCGCCGTGCATTTGCCGCACGCGGTACTCCTCGTAAATCAGATCGGCGACGACGGTGCCCACCGTCCCCAGGTCGGGAAAGCGCTCCACGTAATAATCGAGGCGCACGCGCTGGCCGCGGCGCCAGCGGATTTCCAGGTCGGTCTTGACGAGTTCCACGAGGGCGACGCCGCGCAGCGCGTCGCCGACCGTTGGCAAGAAGCGGCTCAGGTCTACGGCCGCCTCCTGCGGCGCCGCGGACCAGGCCTGCTCGAGCCGGTCGGCCAGACTCTCCAACTGCTCCCACTGGCCGCTTTTCAACTCGCCGAGATCGCCAGGGCCTTTCATGGGGCGCTCCTTGTGCCGTCCCACGCGACGGATGCCTGTTTCGATTATACTTGCGGGACGCCGTGCGGTCGAAGGGCCAATGGTCTATCCGCGAACGAGGCCAAAAGCGGCGGCCGACCATCGCGCTTTTCAGAAAACTCCGGCCCCTCTATAATTCATCGGCGGCTTCTCGGAGGGGTGGCAGAGTGGCCGATTGCATCGGTCTTGAAAACCGACAACGCGAAAGTGTTCGAGGGTTCGAATCCCTCCCCCTCCGCTCCTTGCTTGGCGAGCGGGGGGCGCTAGCCCCATGAGTGCGCATCCTCCGGGGGCTAACGCCCCCCGCTCGCCAAAACAGAGCTTATTCGTACATGGATCCGACCACCCAATCCCTCAGCGTCGCTCCCGGCCCGACGGACGATCAAGTCCGCACGGCCAACGGCGAACTCCTGCGGCCGCCCGCCGATTGGCAGCTGGTCCCCCCCGGCGACGCCGCTCTGACGCGACGCCTCAAGGCGGCCGGTCCCACCTGGGCAGTGCAGGAGAAGCGTGGCCGCAAGGTCTTCTCGCGCGGCCTGTGGGCGCCCACATCCTCTGTCGAACGCATCCGCGCCGAACTGGCGGCCGAGCGCGCCGACCCGGCCTACGCCCGCAAGCGCGCCGCCGACGCCCAGCGCCGCGACCGCCGCCAGGGGGAGTATGTAGAGGATTTTCAGCAAGCGGTCCTCCAGTTTCTCCACTTCCATTCCAGCCATGAGCCATTAGCCAAACAATTGGCTCAGGCGGTGACGATTCATGCCACGCCGGTCGGCAGCGGCACCGTGGCCCGGACACAGCGCATCCCCATCGAACGCCGCGCCGAGGCGGCCGTCATCGCCTGGATGCGCCACCAGACGACCGCCTACGACGGCATGACCATTCCGCGCGTCAAAGGCAAGCGGCGTGAGGTGCGCCGAATGCTGGCCGAGCGATCGAAGCGCTTGCTCGAAGCCTACCGTACGGGTCGTCCGTCCGAGGAAAATGGCGCCTGCCCTCTGCGGCTCGCCCTATCCAAGCATGAGCCGGAACAATGAGCCTTCGCGGATGCACGTTTTTTTCGTGAAATGCGCTTGCCCTCGTTGCCCCTCTTAGCTAATAATTCGGTTAGACGGATCGCACGAGCGTGGTGCGATGGGCTAGAGTCCGCAGCGGTCAGCGGTTTCCTGGCCGTGAGCGGAGGGGTTCTAGCAAAAGGAGGTGATCTAGTGTGTAGTGGTAACCAGGTGCGGCTGCTCTGACGCCGCCGACGGGCTGCCGTCGGGCGCAGCCGCAAATGTTCGCTAGTAGAGGACCCCGGCGTCTATCTCGCCGGGGTTCTCCCTTTGCCTGCCTCATTATGAATTATCGCTTCCCCACTCTCGGAATGGCTCCCCTCGGTTATCGCGCCGCGCGCTTTTACGGTTACGGCTATTGGTACGGGTTTACCAACCCGTTCTTCGAGAGTCCCGGGAGCTTGGCCGGTCGCTAACGACCTAAACCAGAGCATTCACAAGGCCCCGAGACTCGCCGAGTCCCGGGGCCTTTTTCGTTTCCCTGCCCCTACGGGAGAAAACTAATGATCGTCGTGATGAAATCGGGCGCCAGCCAACGGCAGATCGACCACATCGTCGAGCGCGTCGAGCAGCTCGGGTTGAAGAGCCACGTCATCGTCGGCACCGAACGCACCGTCGTCGCCGCGCTGGGCGAGAAGCGCGACGGCGCCAAGCAAGCCCTGGAAACGGGGGAAGGAGTCGAGAAAGTGGTTCCGATTTTGGCACCGTACAAGATGGCCAGTTCCGAGGTGAAGCGCGAGCGCACCATCGTCGGCACGCTGGGGCTTTCGGTCGGCGGCAACAAGATCGCCGTCATGGCCGGGCCGTGTTCCGTCGAGGGCAAGTCGCAAATCCTCGACGTGGCCCATATCGTCAAGGAAGCCGGCGCCACGGCGTTGCGCGGCGGCGCCTTCAAGCCGCGCACCAGTCCGTACAGTTTCCAGGGCTTGAAGGAATTGGGCTTGCAGTATCTCGCCGACGCGCGGGCGGCGACCGGCCTGGCCGTCGTCACCGAGGTCATGGCGCCGGAGCAAGTGGCCCTCGTCGCCCGCTATGCCGACGTGCTGCAAATCGGCGCCCGCAACATGCAGAACTACCCGCTATTGGAAGTGGCTGGCGAATCGGGGCTGCCGATTCTTCTCAAGCGCGGCCCGTCGGCGACGATGGACGAATTCCTGCTGGCCGCCGAATACATCCTCAAGACCGGCAACACGCAGGTGATGCTCTGCGAACGCGGCATCCGCACCTTCGAGGATCACACGCGCTTCACGCTGCCGCTGGCCACCGTGCCCTACTTGCAGCAGACGACGCACTTGCCCGTGGTGGTCGATCCCAGCCACGGCACCGGCAAGGCAAGCCTAGTGGCGACGATGGCGCGGGCGGCTATCGCGGCTGGGGCGGATGGCCTCATGGTCGAGATTCATCCCGACCCCGAGAAGGCGCTGAGCGACGGCTTCCAGGCGTTGACGCCGGCGCAGTTCAAGCACATGATGGCCGACTGCCAGCGCGTGGCGGTGGCGGTGGATCGGACGATGTGATGCGGGAGACTTTCGTCGTGGCGACGATTTCCTTCTACCGTCAACGTCGCCGCGACGGCGACTTGCGCATGGGTTTGGAGGTGTCCGGCGATACCGTAGCGCAGCAATTCATCGAGGGAAGCGACGAACCAGACCCGGCCATCGAATGGTTTTTGGACGTGCGCGCCCAGGGCAATCGCTTGCCGCGAAGTGCTTTAGGCATCGAAAAATGGTTCCGGGATCACGCGGCCGTCATTCGTACCGGCTTGCGTGCCCTCGCCGATCAACTCCCGGCCGGCATTGACGCCGACTCTTGGCCTCTGCAATGGCCTATCCCGGGCGCTCCCGCGGCAATCAAGCTGCACATCGTCTGCTCGGCCATCCGGCGGTCACGGGCACTGGCCATTTCGGATCAACTGCGCGACACGGCGGATCACTGGGAGGACTACTTGAACCAGTTGAGACCGCTGGAACCGGCACAGGGCTAGACCGGCCATGAAGCAGAAGATGCGTATCCTCGATTCGCAACTGCTCATCAAACAATGGAATCGGTGCAAAGGCCGAACCAACGTCCCGGTGATGAACGTCCATGCCAAGGCATGGGCGCTGCAACTTATCGAGGTATATCGAAGCAACGCCATCGTCACTCTGGTTGCCATAGAATTCCTGGTGGGCTTCACCAGCCGCGGCGAACTCCTAAAGGCCGAAGCCTTCCTTTCGTGTTTCGAATGTATCGATCTGCAACACATCCCGAAGGAGGATTGGCAAGACACCTTTCGCCTGGCCCGACGCATTCCTCGGGTGGGGAAAAGAAGGCAGTTGGGAGACTGCCTCATTCGTGCGATTGCCAACCGCCTTCGTCGTGAAGTGATTACCGGCGATGCCGGCTTTCCGGGTTGATGACCCAAGGTGGGATTCCACTGTATCAGTGAGTGGCCTGCGCAGCCGGCCCTACTTCAAGATCTCCCGCAAACACTTCCCCTTCTTGGGCAACGGGTCCGCCCACAGCCAGGCAAGTTCGATCCAAAAGCCCGCCAACGCCGTCGCCGTCAATCGACCGCTTTCCACCACGGCCGTCGTATAGCTTCTCTTGCGGCGCCGGTCGGCGATCACTTGCCGATTCTCAGGATCTACGAACCAGATTTCGCGGACGCCGGCCTGTCGATAAGCGGGCCGCTTGTCTTCCAGATCGTCGTCGCGGTTCGACGGCGATAACACCTCCACGACGAGATCGGGGACGCCCTCGTACTGCTTCTCGGGATGGCATTCGGGCGGATTTTCGAGGTAGAAGATATCCGGAGCGAAGCGGCGGCCGGTCGCCAGCTGGATGAGGTCATCGGGGCCGTAGACCCAGCCGATTTCCTTTTCTTCCGCGTAGAAGCTCATCAAGTCGCGCAAGCAGCCGGCAATGCGGTTGTGGCGCGGCGAGGCAAGCGAATGCACGATCATGACTCCGTCGAAGAGTTCCGCCTTGGTGTCCTCGTCCACGAGTTCGTCGAACAGCGCGTCGCTGACCCCGTAAAGTTTCAAGTTGTATGCCATGTCGAGGGTACGCGGCCCGAGTTTCAATTCCGGCATCGCTGACTCCCATTACGATTTGCCCCACGCCGCGCGCACTTCCTCAAGCGGATACTCGCCGATCGTCAAACCCAGCGTCGGCAATGCCTGCAAGCGCTGCCACGCGCGCGTCACGCGCCCCTCCTGCTCGGCTACATGCTCCCAATCGAGGTGTTCCTTGGCGAAGAAGCCTTCGCAGCGCGCGGGCGGAAAAGCGGCATCGACGATGAATTGCGCCGTTGCCGGGTTGCAGCGGATGTGCCGCTCCGGCATCGTCAACAAACGTTCCGGCGGCACTTCGCCCAGGATGTAGCGCAGGTACAGATCGGAGTCGGTCATGACTTCGACCTCTTGGCCGCAGACGTCGCAGAGGTAGCCCTGTTCGCAGCGTGCCATGCCGGTGTCACTTGCTGATGGCGGTTTTGGGGAGTGCCTTTTGCAGGGCTTCCACGCCCTGGGACGTCACCTTGCTGTCGCCGAGGTACAGCTTCTCCAAAGCCTTAAGGCCGTGCAACTCCGCGAGGCCCGCGTCGGTGATCTTGGTCTTCGAGAGCGTCAATTCCCGCAGCTTCGTCAGTTCTTTCAGATGTTTCAGGCCGGCGTCGCTGAGCTTGGTGGCGTTAAGGTTCAAGGTCGTCAATTCGGTGAGCGACTTGACGTTGGCCACGCCGGTATCGCCGATGGGCATGCCGCTGAGGTTCAGGGTTTGCAGCGTGGTCAGCCCCTTGATGTGTTCCAGCCCCTCGTCGCCGACTTGCGTGTAGCCCAGATTCAAGTACTTCAGGCGTTTCAAGCCGCTCAAGTTGGCCAGGCAAGCGTCGTTGACGTTGGTGGCGCCGATGTTCAGGCTTTCGAGGTCGGGCGTGTCGCGCAGGACAACCAATGCCTTGGGCGTGATCTTGGTGAAATACACGTCGAGTTCGCGCAGCTGACGCATGCCTTTGACCAATGACACCGCCTTGTCGCCGACCTTGGTGCCGTAGAAGCTGACGACCACCACCGGCTTGCCGGGCACCTTATCGTCGCGCTCGACGTTACCGCCGAGCTTTTCGATGGCGGCGATGGCCTCGTCCGGCAACTCAGCGACATCCGCCGCGCTGACGCCGAGCGCTACGGTCAATGACATGACATGCCAGAACATGGAGGTAACCTTTTCGCCGGGGATTGCCATCATTCGGACACATTCATTTTACCGCGAAGGCCCGTGCGGGCCTCCTGAAATCGGCCGGCCGGTTGACGCCCTTGCCCGCCCTTCTATTGTTAAGGGGGACTGACGCCAGCGAACGCCGGCCGAGGGAACGGCCAACCTCGGAGGTCGCGCGCATGAATGTCGAAGTCGCACCCTGTCCGACTCCGGTCGCGCCGTTGCTGGCCGATCACTACGCCGCCGTCCGCCAGTGTAGCGAACGGCTGTGCGAACCGCTGGAACTGGAAGACTACGTCATCCAGGCGGGCCCGGAGGCCAGCCCGGTCAAGTGGCACCTGGCCCATACCAGCTGGTTCTTCGAGGCGTTCGTCCTCGGGCCGCACCTGCCGGGCTATCGGCCCTTTCACCCGCGCTTCGCCTTCCTGTTCAACTCGTATTACAACGCCGTCGGGCCGCGCTGGACGCGGTCACAGCGCGGCTTGCTCTCGCGGCCGACCGTGGCCGAGGTGCGCGACTACCGTGCCCACGTGGACGAACACGTCGCCCGGCTGCTCCGAGGCACGCACGTGGCGGCGGTCCCGAACCTGATCGTCGGCCTGCACCACGAGCAGCAGCATCAAGAGTTGATCCTTACCGACCTGAAAGCGGCGCTGGGGCTAAACCCGCTGGCCCCCGCCTATCGGTCGGCCATCGAGACGCCCGGCTCGGCGTTCGCGGCCCAATGGATACCGTTTCGCGGCGGCTTGGCGTGGATCGGCCACAAGGGCGCCGCCTTCGCCTACGACAACGAATCTCCCCGGCATCGAGCGTTCCTCGAACCGTTCCAACTGTCCAGTCGGCTCGTCACCAATGCCGAGTTCGGCGAGTTCATGGACGCCGGCGGCTACGACCGGCCCGAATTTTGGCTGTCCGACGGCTGGGCGGTACGGCAAAGCCACGGTTGGACATCGCCGCTCTACTGGGAGCCGCACGGTAACGGCTGGCGTCTTTTCAGCCTGACGGGATCGCGCCCCTGGGAAGCCGACGAGCCGGTGTGCCACGTCAGCTATTATGAGGCCGACGCTTACGCGCGCTGGCGCGGTGGCCGTTTGCCGACCGAGCCGGAATGGGAAACGGCCGCGGCGGCGCAGCCGTTGGCCGGCCACTTCCTCGACGGCGAACGTTGGCATCCGTCGGTCGCCCCGGCGGACGATGACGCTGGCCCGCTCCATCAACTCTACGGCGATGTCTGGCAGTGGACGGCTAGCCCCTACCTGGGCTATCCCGGCTACGTGCCCGCATCCGGGGCGCTCGGCGAGTACAACGGCAAATTCATGTGCAATCAGTTCGTAGTCCGCGGCGCTTCCTGCGCGACGCCGCGCAGCCACGCCCGCCTGAGCTACCGCAACTTCTTCCCGCCGGAAGCGCGCTGGCAATTCCTCGGCATTCGTTTGGCTCGCGGGAATTGACGCCTTTACCGTCCGAGGATCATTCGCTCATGGACGACCTCCCCGAAGCGGCCCCTTCAAACCCCTGGCACTGGTTTCCCGAGTTCTACCGCTGGAACCGGCAGCGCTTGCGCGAGCGCGCCCGGCTGATGGGATCGGCCCTGCTCATCGGCGTGGTCGCTGGGCTCGGGGCCGCCGCGTTCTCGCTGGCGTGCGATCTGGTCGTCCATTTCGCGCTCGACATCGGCGCCGGCTATCGCCCCGTGGCGCCTCATGGAGAGCCGATCTCGTCTTGGCTCGGCGTCACCGATACGCCGCTGCGGCCGTGGATGTTCCTGATTGTTCCCACCATCGGCGGCCTGCTGTGCGGCCTGCTCGTCTATACCCTGGCGCCCGAGGCCGAGGGGCACGGCACCGACGCCGCCATTTCCGCCTACCACCAGCAAAAGCCGATTCGCTTCATCGTCCCCTACGTCAAAATCGTCGCTAGCGCCCTCACGCTCGGCACCGGCGGCGCCGGCGGCCGCGAAGGACCGATCGCGCAGGTCGGCGCCGGCTTCGGCTCCTTCTGGGCGGGGCTGTGGAAGATGGGACCAATGGAGCGGCGTATCCTGACCGCCGCCGGCATGGGCGCCGGCATCGCCGCCATCTTCCGCGCACCCCTGGCTGGCTCGCTGTTCGCCGCGGAAGTCCTCTACTGGTCGCCCGAGTTCGAGCCGGAGGTCATCGTCCCGGCAGGCATCGCCAGCGTGTCGGCGTACAGCGTCTTCGGCAGCTTCTACGGCTGGAAACCGCTCCTGGAAGTCAATCCGCCACTCCAATTCAACAACCCGCTGCAACTCGGGCCATACCTGGTGCTGGCCGTCTTTCTCGCGATCCTGGCCATGCTGTTCACGCGCACCTTCTACTTCGTGACCTATCTCTTTCATCGTTTGCCGATCGTGCCGCACCTCAAGCCGGCCATCGGCGCGTTTCTCACGGGCGCCATCGGCCTGTCGCTGTACTTCGCGCTGGGCAACAATACCGAAGCATTCTCCGTCCTTTCGTTCGGTTACGGCGTGCTGCAAGACGCGGTCTACCAGCGGCGCAATCTCGACGTGGTCGTGCTGCTCGCCGTCGCGCTGGGCCGCATCCTGACGACGGCGTTGACCATCGGCAGCGGCGGCTCGGCCGGCGTCTTCGGCTCGTCGATGGTCATCGGCGGCAGCGGCGGCGGCGCCGTCGGTTTTTTCTTCCATTCGCTGTGGCCCGAACTGGTGCCGCATCCGGCGAGTTTCGTCGTCGTCGGCATGGCCGGCTTCTTCGCCGCCGCCGCCAAGACGCCTTTTTCCACGCTCGTCATGGTCGGCGAACTGACCGGCAATTACGGTCTCTTACTGCCGACTTTGTGGGTCTGCACGCTGTCGTTCGTCCTCTCGGATCGGCGTTCCATCTATCACGCGCAGGTGGAAAGCCGCGCGCAGTCGCCGGCGCACCAGGGCGAGTACATCCGGCAAATCCTGGGCAACTTGCCGGTCAGCGCCCTGCTCGCCCCCGACGACGAGGTGCCGCCTTTGCGTCCCGGCGATTCCCTGGCGACCATCCTCCAGTGCTTTCATCTATCGCGCAGCCTGGCCTTACCGGTGGCCGACGCCGACGGCAGTCTGCTCGGCTTGATCCACCTGGACGACGTGCATATCGCCCTCGAAGGAACGGCGGCGCGGCCCCTCATCCTCGCCATCGACCTGGTGCGCGAGGACCGCACGGCCCTGCTCCCCGACGATTTGCTGGTTCGCGCCGCCGAGCTTTTCATGAATAATGACCGCATGGCGCTGCCCGTACTCGACAAGGGCGAACCGCCGCGCGTGGTCGGCATCGTCCGCCGCATCGACATCGCCCGCGCCTGTTTGGACTTTCTCAAAGTGAAGGCGGGAACGTAGAGCTTCCGATGGACCACGACGACTTTTTGCAAGCGATTATCGAAGATTCGGGCGATACCACCCGGTTGGTCTACGCCGACTGGCTCGAAGAGCAGGGCGACCCGCGCGCCGAGTTCATCCGCGTGCAGTGCGAGTTGGCCCACTTGACCGAGGACGATGCGCGCTGGCCTCGGTTAAAAATACGCGAGGCGGAATTGCTGGAGCGCCATCAGGCGGAGTGGATTGGGCCGATGCGGCGCCTCGCGCGCGATTACGGGTTTCGCCGCGGTTTCGTCGAAGTGATCGCGCTGGATGGCCGCGACTTTCTGAACCACGCCGGCGAGTTGTTCGCCTGGGCGCCGATCGAGGAATTGCGCCTGATCGAGGGAGGCCGACTGATTGCCCAGGTGGCCGCCGTGCCGCTGCTGAGCCGCTTGACCGCGCTGGGCTTAAATGGCAATTACATGGACGACGCTGGCGCGTTTGCCTTGGCGGCGTCGCCCCACGTAAGCCGCCTCGTTCGCCTGAACCTGGGCCACAACAACATCGGCGACGAAGGCGCCATCGCGCTGGCCGCCTCGCCCTCTCTCGGCGAACTGGAAACGCTCGACCTCAGCCACAACCGCATCGCCCGCCGCGGCGCCCGCGCCCTCGCCGATTCCGTGCATTTGCCGGCCCTGACGGCGATCAGCTTGCGCCATAACCATCTCACCGGGGAAGACCGCGACGCGCTGCGCGACCACTTTGGCGCGCGGCAATGCCTGCTGTAAGCCAGGTAAGTCCTCACGGCGTTCCCTTAACCACCGGCGTCTTGTGGAACTCGCGGCTGAACAATCCCGCGGCGCCATCGACGACGACACGCTCTTCCTTGCCGAGCGGGGGGCGAACGACGACGGTGCCGCCGGGGGCCGGCCCCAACTCGACGCGGCGGCGCTCGAAGACGTGGTCGCCGTTGGCCGCCTTGCTCTTTTCTAGGTAAATCCAGGTGCCGCCGTAGGCGTCGTAGATGACGGCGGAATAGGGCACGACGCTTTCCTCGCGGCTTTCGCCCAGGGGCAGCGCGACCGTCACCATCTGATCGCGGGCCAGCGGCGTCTTGCCCGGCGCGACTTCGTAAATCATGTCGGCGGTGTGGCGCACCGGATCGACCAGGGGCACGAGAGCCACCGGGGTTGCTTCCAGGGATGGCGCGGTGGCGGTCGCCGACTTGAGCGCGACGGCGACGGCCGCCTTGCGATCGAGTTGGGCCAGGTAATGTTCCGGCACCGGCACGCGCAGCCAGAGCGTGGACAGGTCGGCGACGGTGACCAGCGGCGCCGCGGCCGGCACGTACTGACCCGGACTGACCGCCACGCTCATCACCGTGCCGGCGCGTGGCGCCACGACCGCGCGGGGGGCCAGCTGCGTGCCGGCCTCGCCGCTGAAGATCTTGCGTTTGTCCTCCGCGGCGGCGCGGTCTTCCTTGGCCGCCTTCTGCTTGGCGCGGGCGATCTCGATCTCTTGCTGACTGCGCAAACCCTGACGGACCAGGTCTTGCGTGCGGCTCATCTCGCTTTCGGCGACGTGTAGCTGCTCGCGTGCCTTGGCCAACTCGCCCTCGACGCCGCGCTTCAGGGCTGCCAGCTGAATCTGATCCACCGGCGTCAGCACCGGCTCCAGCAGAAACAATTCTTGTTCCGCCTGAACCGCCGTGCCGACGACCGGCACCGACTTGGCCGCGCGGACGTAGCCAGCCACCGGCGCCGTGACCGTCACCTCATTGCCCTGCTTGGCCATCACCCAGCCGCTCAACGAGAGAGTTGCCCGCACCGGCTGGTTGTTCGCCGTCGCCGTCTTGATCCCCAGGCTCTGGTACGCATCGGGGGCCAGCGTGGTGCACAACAGGTCGGCCTCGACCTTCGGCTTTTCCGGCGCCGGTCCTGGGGCGGCCGCCGGAGGTTTGGCGCAGCCGGCGAAGGAGCCGCTCACGACGAGGGCCAGCAGAATCTTCGGTCGGAGCATGGCGGAGGTTCTCGAAAGGCGAGCGCGGGAAGGTAGATGGCGATATCTAAACAGTTAACCGACGTTTTGGCGAGAGAGGATCGATGGGAGACGGATAAATTGTTATTTATGTTGGGCGCGAGCGGCGGAAAGGCGAGCCACGGAAGAGGACAAATCGGGGGCATCGCGCTTCGCGGGTATGACGATTCGTGCGCCCCTACCGGGGCGAAGAAGACGGGGGCCGGGTTCCACGGGTTGCGCTGCGCTCCACCCGTGGAAACCGACGCACGCCGCTTCGGCCCCGGCAGGGGCCGACGAATGAGGGCCATAATAATTTGGCACCAAGAATGTGGCCGATGAACGGTTACGTGTATGCTTCGAACCCTATAGCAAGTGCATCCGCTTCCGCAACGCCCACTCCGCCGCCAGCAACCCTGCCGCTAGTAAGAAAAACCCGGAGTGATTCCACAGCAGCCACGGCGGCCCCGGCGTACTCAGGGCCACGCGCGTGCCTCCCGGCAGGTCGTCCCAGATGCGCTCGGCATCGGCAAGGTTATAAAAGTGGCCATGCGTCTCCTCGGCGGCGCGCTCCATGTCCGTCTGGTTCATGCGCAGTCGCTCCATCTCACCGGGCGGCGCCAGCACCTTGGCCTCGGCGCGCGGCATCGGCGCGGCCACCAATGGCGCCGCCAGCGTGAAGGTGTATTCCCCTTCCGGCGTCCGCGTCAGCAATGTCTCATAGGTGGCGCGGCTGCCCTCGACGCGCGCCAACTGCAACGTCTGCTTCTCTATCTCGCCGGGGGCGTCCTTGCGCGGCCGGCGTTCGACCAGCACCTTCACCTCGGTCTTGTCGCTCGGCGGTTGCGCGTCGTCGGGGAAGCGCACCGTCACCCTGATCGGCTCGCCGCGGCGATACGGGGTCTGCCGGTCGAGGCGCAGGTCGGTGCGCCCCAGCCGATTTCGCGCCAGGTAATTGACCATCTGTATCCAGAATTGACTGTGGC
>JBBSES010000028.1:0-16754 GCA_038239465.1 Gemmatales bacterium | reverse complement strand
TGCGCACTCGGCGCGCTGACGCGACCCCGCTCGCCGCGTTTTTCGTTTCGAGTTCCGCGTTCCGAGTTCCGCGCTTTCATGATCATTCTCTTCGAAGACAACCACGTCATCGCCGTCGCCAAACCGGCGGGCCTGTTGACGCAAGGCGCCGGCACGGCCCCGTCGTTGGAAGGGATGGTCAAGGAATATCTGAAAGAGCGCTACCACAAAGCCGGCAACGTCTACCTCGGCATCCCGCATCGGCTGGATCGGCCGGTGTCGGGCGTGGTGCTTTTCGCGCGGAGCAGCAAGGCGGCGGCGCGTCTAGCGGAACAATTCCGCGAACGGCACGTGGCCAAGGTCTACTGGGCCGCCGTCGAGGGGGACGTGCAACCGGCCGAGGGAGTCTGGGAAGACTGGCTTCTTAAAGTTGCCGCCGAGGCGCGGGGCACCTGCGTCCCAGAAGGCACGCCGCACGCCAAACACGCTCTGCTGCGCTATCGTCGTCTGACCGCGGCCGGCAACACGACGCTCCTCGAATTCCATCCCGAGACGGGCCGGATGCACCAGATTCGCCTGCAAGCGGCGGCGCGCGGCTGGCCCGTGCGCGGCGATGCCCTCTATGGAGCCAGAACGCCCTTTGGTCCAGAGGCCGAGTTGCCCCGCGACCGCGTCATCGCCCTACATGCCCGTGCCCTGACCCTGATGCACCCGATCCGCTATGAGCCGATGACGGTGGCCGCCCCACTGCCGGCGTCCTGGGTCGAGTTACAGCTGCCCGCCGGGTTCGCCGCTTTCCTTGACAAGCACGCGGCGGACGGATATCAAGAAGAGGAGAAGGCCCCCATCGTCTAGTGGCCTAGGACATAGCCCTCTCACGGCTAAGACAGGGGTTCGAGTCCCCTTGGGGGTAGTTGGGTAGACAGTATACGTTTGATTACGCTTGTCAGGATTCGCATGAGTCATTGTGGGCCCTGTAATATCCGGCTTTCGCCGATTGAGGATGCTTTTCTCCGCATCCTGGCGCTTCTCTATATCATGGCCTGCCTCGGCGTTAACCATTTCATACCGCCGCTTCATTCCCCAATCGCCTTCACCAAAACCCGCTTGGGCCGTTTGCCGTCGAACTCGCCGTAAAAGATCTGCTCCCAAGGGCCGAAGTCGAGCTTGCCTTTCGTGATCGCCACCACGACCTCGCGGCCCATGATTTGCCGTTTGTGATGCGCGTCGGCGTTATCCTCGCCCGTGCGGTTGTGTTGATATCTTTGCGGGGATGCATCGAATGGCGCTAATTCCTCTAGCCATTTCTTGTAGTCGGCGTGCAAGCCTGGCTCGTCGTCGTTGATGAAGACACTGGCCGTGATGTGCATCGCATTCACGAGACACAAACCTTCCTGGATGCCGCTCCGTTGCACGCAGTCGGCCACCTGGCGCGTGATGTTCAGAAAGTCCATCCGCGCCGGCACGGTGAAGGTGAGATATTGCGTGAGCGATTTCACGACGGTTTCCTCCCGCATACGATAAAGCCGGTCAAGGTGCTGAACAGATTCCCTGTTGCTAATTCCGCGTCGAGCCAAGCGAGCCAAGTTGTCGCTTCTTCCGTCGTGACCGTGCCGGCTTGTCGGGCGAGGTCCACGGTCGTGGGGCCGAGCAGCTGCCGTACCCACGGTTCGGTGAAGCGCAATACCGCCGGGATCGTCACGATATCTTGCAATTCCTGATCGCGGAAGAAGCCAGGTAGGTAACGGCCGAGCCAGCCGTTGCGGAAGCTATCGGTCCAGGCGGTGACGATCTTGCGCGCCAGCGGGCGATCCGGCGCGGCGATGACGAAGGTCTCGAAATCGACCTCGTAGACGAGAACGCGGCCGCCCCGTTTGGCCACGCGCGTCATCTCGGCCAGCGCTTGTCGTGGGTCGGCCATGTGCATGAAGCAACGGTCGCAGCGGCAGGCGTCGAAGCTATTGTCCGCGAACTCCAGATGATGGGCATCGCCCTGCCGGAACTCCACGGCCGATTGGTCTCCGGCGCGTTTGCTCGCCTCGGCAAGCATCGCCTGGCTGGCGTCGATGGCGACGACCTTGCCCGTGTCGCCCACCAGTCACGCCAAGGCCAGGGCGTCGTCGCCGGTGCCGCAGCCGACTTCGAGAACGCGGTCCCCGGCTTTCAAATCGAGCAACGCGAACGATTGCCGTTTGTAGTCCTGAAACGAAGTCTCGGCCGCGGCGGCGTCCAGGAAGCGGATGAAGTAGTCGGCATCGCCCGTCTGATCGACGCTGGTGAAGCCATAAAGTTTGTGCGCGGCCATCCGGTAAGCTCCATGAAAAATGCCCCGCCCGCAAAGTACCCATTGCGAGCGGGGCGGGTTGTGCTGGTGTAGGCACGCCGGCGGTATCCGTTTAATTCAAGGCCTCATTCATAAATTCGCCTGCTCTGCCATTGAGCTACCTCGTCGTTGATTGGGCGGAGAGACGAGGGCTGGACTTGAACCAGCAGCCGACGGATAACTGGACCTCGAACCTCGATCCGGCGATCAGCACGAATGCTCAAGCTGGAGTGATAGTCTGAGTCTGTCGGTCCTGCCTCTACCACTTGGGCTACCCCGCCGCGTTTCATGGAATGGCGGGAGGAGGATTCGAACCTCCACTGTCGGACCCGGTTTAATTTAAGACTAAATCTCAGCTTGCACTCCGATGAGAGTTTTACCGATCCGCGAAGACGTAATCAAGCACGGCATGTCCGAGTTTTTGCCGCGTCACCTCCTGGGCGTTGGCCTCTTCGCGGGCTTCCTTGACGGCGTCCTGCACTTTGCGGACGCGCTCCAGCATGGCGTTACGCTCGGCCGCCGGCACGGCGCCGCTGTACTTGATCGTCGTCCAAGTGCCGACGGTTACGTCTTCCATGTACATTTCCACCTGCGCCGCGTGCTCCTTAGTGGCCTCGTACTTGACGTGGTTCTTCGGCACCTTCTTAGTGCGGTTCGTCTGGAACGGCTCTGAGGCGTAGCAGTCCTGGCCGGGGTCGTAGGTCCAGCGTTCGGCCGGGTCGAGGACGGGCAGTTTCTCGACGAAGGTATGCAGGTCGGCCAACTGCTTTTCTAGGAACAGCAAATACGTCACCGGCACGCCCTTGATCAGCGCCTTGCCGTCCACCATCACGTCGGCCTTGGCCAGACAATTGGCGAAATCCTGCGTGGCCACCGCGTCGAACATCTCCGCCAGGTCTGCACTAATGCGCGTGATCTGCTCGACGACCTTGACCTGAACGAACTTGTTTTCCGGGGGCTGCGGCTCGCCTCCTTCGTCGCGCGGCTTGTAGCTACGCGCGATGCCGTTCAGCAAGTCCGGCTTCTGTAGGACGTGATACGCTTGCGTGAGCGAGTCCTTGGCGTGCGATTTCTTGCCCGCCTGGAGCGCGATGACCTGATTGAGCTTCGGCATGGGGATTCTCCTTGATATCCGATCAGACAGAGCAAGAGCATTTCAGGTTCGCACTCGGCCAGCAAGCGCGAAAAGGCGCCACTAGCCGAACCGGCAGCTCTCGGTTATCTTGGACGAAGAATTATCCCTCCCTCCTTCCATACCCAAGGGATTTCCGCCGTGCATCACCGCTTGCTCGCCGCCAGCGCGTTCCTCGCTTTCGCGCCGTCGGCTCTGGCCCAGCAGCCGGCGCTGCCGAAGGCGCCCGAGGGGTTCAAGGTTGAAATCGTCTTGCAGGCTCCGGACATCGAGGCGCCGACGGCCCTGTGCGTCGCCCCCAATGGCGACGTCTACTACGCCGAAGACCCGATGGATATGTCCGGGCCGCCGACCAAGAACCTCGACCGCATCTGGATGCTCAAGGGCGGCGATCCGAAAAAGAAAGTCCTCATCGCCGAGCAGATGTGGGCCGTAATGGGTATGGAGATTGTCCGCGATAAGTTGTACGTCGTCCACGCTCCCTACGTCACCGTTTTCACGCTCGACGCCGAGGGCAAGGCTAAGGAACGGCAGGACCTCTTCACCGACCTTGGCCCGAAGGTCGCGGGGTTGCCTGGCTTCAACGACCACATTCCCAGCGGCATCCGCATGGGCATGGACGGCTGGCTCTATGTCAGCATCGGCGACAAGGGCATCCCTAAGATGACCCGCAAGGAGAAAGACGGCGGCTCGGTCCACGTAGCCGAGGGGCGCGAACGGCGCACGAAAGAGGGCAATCACATCAGCCTAGAAGGGGGCGGCGTCATCCGCTTTCGGCCCGATGGGTCGGGTCTCGAAGTCTTCGCCAGCGGCACGCGCAATCATCTCGACGTGCCGATGGACGAACACGACCGCATCTTCGTCCGCGACAATACCGACGACGGCGACGGCTGGAACACGCGCTTCATGTACCTGCCGCCGGGCGCCTTCATGGGCTATCCGTGGGCCTTCAAGAAGCACCCGAAAGAGACGTTGCCGATGATCCACGATTTTGGCGGCGGCTCGCCCTGCGGCGGCTTTGTCTATTGCGACGACGGGCTGCCGGAGAAGTATCGCGGCCGTGTCTTCCACTGCGAATGGGGCAAGGGCAAGGTGTTCGCCGTCAAGGTCGCCCCCGACGGCGCGGGCTTCAAACTGGTGGACGAGATAACTTTCCTCGATCCGACCGCCACCTCTTACAAGGACTTCCGGCCCTATACCCTGCGGCCGACCGCGGACGGCAAGGGCTTTTACGTCACCGACTGGGGCTACAGCGGCTGGCTGGCGAAAGTGAAAGCTGGCCGGTTATTGAAAGTGACCTACACCGGCGACGACGTGAAGCCGGCGCCGCGCGGCAAGGACGACGACAAGATAGACGACCTCGTCAAGAGTCTGGATCATCCGGCGCATAGTGAACGGCTGCGGGCACAACGCGAGTTGATCGCGCGTGGCAAGGAAGCAGGTCAAAGCGTTGCTAAGCTTCTGGACGATGGCAAACTGTCAGGGCGTGCGAGCGGTCATGCCATCTGGGTGCTGCGTGAGACCCGAATCCCGCGATGGACGGCCCTCCTGACTTTGCAGGCGAGTGGGAAAGACCACGAAGTTAAGGTAGAGGCGGCGCGGGCGCTTGGCAGTTTCATACCCGGCGAACCAGGAGCGGAAAAACAAGCCGAAGAGACATGCGCGGGAGTTCTGTGCCATCTTTTAAGAACAAGTGAGAGCGCACCCGTTCGCGTGCACGCCGCCTCCGCCCTCAAGCGTGTCTTCGACCCGAGGCAGATTCCGTCAATGGTGGTGCAACTGCGGGATGAAAAAGATCCCTCGGTTCGATTCGCGTTGACCCAATCATTGAAAGCGAATCAACCGTGGGCCGAACTGGGCAAGCCGGACATCGTTAAGCTCATCGAGGAAATGCCGTCCTTGGCCGCTGCGATCATTCCGGTATTGACCGAAGAATTTAACATCGAAGCGTTGTCGTTGCTCATCAAGCTGGCCGAATGCAAAGACGTGGATATTCGCAAAAAGGCCATCGACGCCCTCGCCCGCGTCCACCACGACCGCAAGCCCTACGCGGGCGGTTGGTGGGGCACGCGGCCAGAACAGCAGAAGCCGCCGTCGCGTGTCGTCGAGTGGGAAGGAACGCCCAAGGTGCGTGACGCCCTCCTTGCCGCACTGAACGACAAGGACGCCGACGTGCGCAAGGCCGCCGTCGCCGGGCTGCTCGACATGAACGACCTAGCCACGCTCGACCCGCTCGTCAAGCAGTATAAAAAGGAAACCGAAGTAGCCGCCAAGACCCATTTAGTCCGGGCGATCGCCGGGCTGCAAGCGCCGAAAGCGGCCGAGTTTCTGTCTCAGCTGTTGCTCGACGCCAAGGCGGATGAAGCGTTGCGAATCGAGACCATCGCGGGATTGGAGAAGAGCAAGGAGGTGACCGCTTCGGCCAGTATCGCCAAGGTCGCCGTCGCCGCGGAACCGGTCGCCTTGCAAGTGCGCGCCCTGGAAGCGCTCGGGACAATGAAGGCCAAGGAATCACGCGCGGCTTGCGAGACGGGACTGAAAAGCGAGCAGGCTACCGTTCGGGTCGCCGCCGCCGGCACGTTGGGGAAGCTAGGCGACGCTGCCGCCGCGCCGCTGCTCCTGCCGTTGCTCGAAGACAAGGACGCGAAGGCGCAAACCGCCGCGATTCAGGCACTCGGTTTGCTCAAGTCCAAGGCAGCGTTGCCGGGGTTGCTCAAACTCGCCGCTATCGAGGCGACGCAATTCGAGGCGATCACCGCGCTGGCCAAGATGCCCGATGTGCAAGCGCTGCCCGCTTACCTGACCGGCCTTGGCTCGAAGAACGCCGACCTGCGTAAGGCCGCCCGCGAGGCAATTCTTGCCATCCGCGAAGAGGCCGTGCCCACGCTCGAAAAACTGGTCAAGGGCAACGAAGTGCGGAGCGATCTGCTGCCCGAATTGCGCTCCATCTACTCGACGCATAGCCCGATCCTCGAATGGCAATTGATCGGCCCCTTCCCGAAGGACGACAAGGCGCATCCGCCGGAAAAGGAGATCGACTTCGCGGCCACCTATAAGGGAGTCGATAAAGACGTGAAATGGCGCAAAGTCACCGGCGACGCCAAGAATCACGGCAAAGTAGACCTGCTGAAACTGCTAACGCCGAACACCGACGTGGTCGCCTACGCCTATGCCGAGATCGAGTCGGCCGGCGCCCGCGAGGTGCACTTGCTCGCCGGCAGCGACGACACCATCACCCTCTGGCTCAACGGCGTCAGAGTGCATAGCTATCAGAACAATCGCGGCTGGAAGCACGATTCGGACAAGGTGAAGGCGTCGCTGCGCAAGGGCAAGAATACCCTTCTGGTGGCGTGCGGCAACGCCGGCGGCGGCTGGGAATTCAGCGTGGCGATACCCGGCGAGAACGAGAAATACGCCTTCCTCAAAGGCGGCGGCAAGAAGTTCAACCTCGACGATTACCGAGCTTTCGTCCGCCAGAATGCCGGCGACGCGGCGCGCGGCCAGAAGTTGTTCGTGGATGTCAAGGGACTGGCTTGCGTCAAGTGCCACGCCGTCGCCGGGCAGGGCGGACTCGTCGGCCCCGACCTCGCTGGCATCGCCTTGAAGTACAAGCGCGAGGACCTGATGACCTCCGTGTTGGAGCCGTCGAAGGTCATCGCCCAGGGGTATGAAACCATCATCATCGCCACGACCAGCGGTAAGGTAATGACCGGCGTCTTCAAGGGCGAGACCGGCGACGCTATCGATTTCATGGACGCCGAGGGCAAGCGGCACAGCATTCCGAAGAAGAACATCGACGAACGCGGCTTCTCGCCGGTGTCGCTGATGCCCAATGGATTGAACGAGGGAATGACTCTCCAAGACTTCGCCGACGTGATCGCGTATCTGGAGGCGCGCCGCGAGGAGAAGGTGCCGGAGAAGAAGTGAGCGAGTGGCGAGCGGAGTCGCATTAGCACCACAAGCGCGAAACGTAAACAAGAATATAGATGCGTCTATGGATGTCGTCCGCGTCAATCTGGGGCCGCGTTCGTACGACATCGTTCTCACGAGCGATGACCTTGCCGGCGTCGGCGCCTTTGCCCGCGAGCGTAGTCGCGGCGCGTCGGCCCTGGTCGTCGCCGACGAGCGCGTGCGCCCCCATGCGGAGGCGGTGACGGCGGCGCTCGCGGGCCATGATTTCCGCGTGGCCACTGTCTGCTTGCCGTCCGGTGAAGCAACCAAATCGCTGGCCACTACGTCACGCCTCTACGATGGCCTTGCCGAGTTGCCGGCCGACCGCAAAACGCTGGTGGTCGCCGTCGGCGGCGGCGTGGTCGGCGACGTGGCCGGCTTCGCGGCGGCCACCTTCGTTCGCGGCTTGCCTCTCCTGATGGTGCCGACGACGTTGCTCTCGATGGTGGATAGTTCGGTCGGCGGCAAGGTCGGCGTCAACCACGCCAAGGCCAAGAACCTGATCGGAGCCTTTCATCAGCCCGTGGGTGTCTGGATCGACACGGCCACGCTGGCGACGCTCCCCGAGCGCGAGTACCGCAGCGGCCTCGGCGAGGTTGTCAAGTACGGCGTCATCCTGGATGCCGCGTTCTTCCAGTTCCTCGAACAACACGCCGCCGCGATCCTGGCGCGCGAGCCGGCCATCGTCCGTCAGGTGGTTGCCCGCTGCTGCCGTCTCAAGGCCGACGTGGTCGAACAGGACGAACGGGAGGAAACGGGGCAACGGGCGGCATTAAATTATGGACATACGTTCGCGCATGCCTTCGAGACGGCCGCCGGCTACGGCGCGAGTTGGCTGCATGGCGAGGCCGTGGCGGCCGGCATGATTTGCGCCAGCCGCTTGGCCGAGCGCCGCGGCCTGATCGATACCGATGTGACCGAACGCCAACGTCGCTTGTTGGCTCGCTTCGGTCTGCCGCTCGCGCCGGACGCCTGGCCCGCTTCGGACCTCATCGCCACCATGCGCAGCGACAAGAAAGCCGTCGCCGGCCACATGCGTTTCGTCCTGCCGCGGCGTCTCGGCGAAGTGGCCCTCCACGACGACGTGCCCGCCGCCGACGTTTTGCACATCCTCGAAACTAGCATGAAGCCAGGCCCATGACCGACGTGCTGCTTCCCGAGGTGCGCGACCTGCTGGCCTTGCATCTGGTGCCCGGCTTGGGTCCGCGTCTGACCACGGCGCTGCTGGAGCGCTTCGGTTCGCCCGGCGCCGTCCTCCGCGCGCGTGCCGACGAGTTGCGCGCCGTGCCGCACATTGGGCCAACGCTTTCCGAAGCCATCGCGGGCGCCCTGAGCCGTATCGATATCGACGCCGAGTTGGCATTGATGGCCAAGCACGACACGCGGCTGCTGGCCCTGGGGCAAACGGGCTATCCTGCGTCCCTGGTGGACATCCCCGGCATGGCGCATTTGCTGTACTTGCGCGGCACCCTGGAGCCGCGCGACGCCAACGCCATCGGCATCGTCGGCTCGCGCACCTGCACGGCTTACGGCAAGCGCGTCGCGGAACGCATCGCCATCGGCCTGGTCCGCGCCGGCTTCACGGTCGTCAGCGGCCTGGCGCGCGGCATCGACGGCGTGGCCCACCGCGCGGCGCTGCAAGCGGGCGGCCGTACCATCGCGGTATTGGCCGGCGGGTTGTCGAAAATCTATCCGCCCGAACATGCCGACCTCGCCAAAGAAGTGCAAGCGTCCGGCGGCCTCATGACCGAGGCGACGATGGGGCAGGAGCCGATGGCCGGCATGTTCCCGGAGCGCAACCGCATCATCAGCGGCCTCTCGCGCGGCGTGGTCATCGTGGAAGCCGCGGAGAAAAGCGGCGCCCTCATCACCGCGACCCATGCCGACAAGCAAAGCCGTCCTATCTTCGCCGTTCCCGGCCCCGTCGATAGCTCCGCGAGCGCCGGCACCAACGACCTCATTCGCAGCAAGAATGCCATTCTGGTGCGCGACGCGGACGACATCCTCGAAGCACTCGATGGCGTCCGCAATAAAGCGGTGCCCGTGAAAGTGGCCACTCCGCCCGAAGGCATCGACGACAATCAGCGGCGCATCTGGGAGTTGCTCGCCGACCAACCGCGCCACCTGGACGAGATCACGCAGCAGCTGCAATTGCCGGTGATGCAAGTATCGGCCGCTCTGTTTGGCCTGGAAATGAAGAAGGCGGCGCGCCGCCTGCCGGGCAATCGCTACGAGCGGCGCTAACTTGCCTGTCTATCCGCCATCGCGTATCGTGCCTTCGTGAAAACCAGCGCCATCTTCTTTCCCTTCGACCTGTTCGGCAGCCCCGGCACTCGTCTCGGTGCCGAGTTGCTCGCCGACGCCTTCCGGGAAATGCTGGCCGACAACCGCCGGGAACGCTTGCCCACGCGCGCGGCCGCCTACCAGGAACAGGTGCGCCTGCGCGAGTTGCCGTGCGATACCTTGGCCGATTACCACGACTGGCGCAAGCGGGGGCGGCAAGCGGTGCGGCAGGCGTGGAAGAAGGACGATTTTCTGCTGTACGTCACGGGCAATCACCTGGGCGCGTTGCCGGTGTACGACGAGTTGGCCGGCGGCGATACGCTCGTGGTGCAGTTCGACGCCCATCTGGACATTTACCACCTGAGCGACTGCACGGCCGAATTGTCGCACGGCAACTTCCTGCTGCACGCCGAGCAACCACTGCCGCCCATCGGCAACATCGGCTGCCGCGAACTATTGTTGCGGCCCGAAACCATCGAGAAATATTATCGTTGGACCTGCCCGGCCGCGGCGCTGGCCATCGACCCGGAGGCGGCCGTGCGCCAGGTGCGCAAGGCGTCTGCCGCCGCGCCGCGCGTTTTCATCGACATCGACTGCGACGTATTCGATCCGGCCTACTTTCCGGCGGTGACGCATCCGTTGCCGTTTGGCCTCAGTCCGGCGTTGCTGCTGCGCTTCCTCGACGCCGCCTGGTCGGAGCGCGTCGTCGGCGTGGCACTGTCGGAGTTCGACCCCGGACGCGACCGCAACGACCAGAGCCTGGCGACATTGGTTTGGCTTTTGGAATACTTGTTGTTGAAGCGATACGAGTGAAGAGTTCCCTGCTTTGGCGAGCGGGGGGCCGTTAGCCACCCGTGGTTCTCCGATGGATATCCACGGGGGGCTAACACCCCCCGCTCGCCAAGCGACTTACTTCGCACAAAATGGCGTCAACGCCTCAGCAATCTCGGCGGGAGTTTGAGGTCGATCTTCCACGTTCTTGGCCAACATGCGCGCGAGCTGTGCATTGAGCGCATCGGGTATGTCGCCCACGCGCGGCGGCGGCGCCTGGATGTGCCGGTGCATCTTCTCCATGAGCGACCCGCCCGGAAAGGGCGGCTTGCCCGTCAAGAGACAGACGAACGTGCATCCGAGACTGTAGATGTCGGCGCGAATATCGACCGACCGGGCGTCGCGCGCTTGCTCGGGAGCCATGTAATCCGGCGTGCCCATCATGGCGCCGCGCTGGGTCAGGTTCTCCAATGTTTGATCGCCCAGCGGCTGAGTCAAGCGCGTCAAACCCATGTCGAGAATCTTGACGCGCGCCATCGAGCATGCGCACGATGTTGGCCGGCTTGACGTCCCGATGCACCAAACCGCGCTCGTGGGCGTGCTGCAGGCCGAGCGCCGTTTGCCGCACGGCGTCGCACGCTTGCTCCACCGGCAGCGCGCCGGACAGTTCCACCAGCTTGCCGAGGTCGGTGCCTTCCACGAATTCCATCGCATAGAAATGCGTCACGCCGATGGGATTGTCGTCGAAGGCTTGCACGATATTAGGATGCGATAGATGCGTGACGACGCGCATCTCGCGCTGGAAGCGAGCGACCGCCTCGGGGTTGCTGAGCAGCTTTGGATGGATGACCTTGACGGCGACGACGCGTTGCCGGCCGGTGTGCCACGCCTTGAAGACCTGGCTGACGGCGCCCTTGCCGAGGTAATCGGTGATCTGATAGGGTCCGAGGGTCAAGACCTGGCCCTGGGCCTGAAAGAGCTGATTGATTTGATAGACGGTGAGCCAGCCACGGCGCACCAGATCCTTGGCAATTACGTCTGGCCATCGCGGGCACCGTCGATGTATTTGGCCGACGCTACCGCGCCGTGGCTGAGGCGGCGCTTCAGGGAAAGTACGAGGCGTCGGCCATCGAACCGCTGCGAACGGCTCTCCGCGAATCGATGCGTAAGAGCCAGGACCTGTTGCGCGACCTGAAAAGCGAACCCGGCCGCCATCCCAGGGAGGAAAGTCTATCGGCCCTCTGGCTGCGCGCGGAAAGCCTCCGCGAATACCTGCTGGCCCTGGATAATGCCGTCCGCGACATGGGACAGGACACGTTTTACCGCAAACTGGAGCCTCACCTCGACAACGTGGCGAAGGAGGGGGCACAAGCTCTCGACTGGCTGGCCACGAGGTTGCGGAACGAGTCGCCCGGCGCGCCGCCCGATTGCCCTCCCGCGTTGGCCGAGGCCGACGCCGCTTACCGGCAGTTGCGCGCCTCCCGCTCGGGAGTCGATCACGGCGACGACGAAATCCTGCGCTTCGGCGCCTTTTACTTTAATCTCCGCACCGTGACGCGCATCGTCGGCCTGATGGTGGACTCGGTCCAGACCGCGTCGCAATCCGCCGCCGAAGCGTAAGCGGTCTCGAAAAACGCTTGGCCACGGCATGGATGTATGGCCAAATAGAGTCGCTGCGGTAGTTTCGCTTGCTTCCCCTGGAGACTCGAACCATGCGCCGGCATTTCACGTGGCTTCTGGTCCTCTGCATTATCGGCCTTTTCCCCATCGGTGCCCGGGCGGCGGACGACAAGCCGACCGTCTTGCGCACGCCCAATGGCGGCATTCAGCCGCAAGCCGTCGTGGACGCCAAGGGAACGTTGCACCTGATTTACTTCAAGGGCAACGAACTGGAAGGCGACCTGTACTACGTCACGAGAGCGGCGGGCAAGGACGCCTTCTCGGAGCCGCTCCGCGTCAATAGCCAGGCGAGCAGCGCCGTCGCCCTGGGAACGATACGCGGCGGGCAGCTGGTCCTCGGCAAGGGCGGCCGCGTCCACGTGGCCTGGAATGGCTCGGGCAAGGCCATGCCGCAAGCGCCGAACAAGAGCAACCCCATGCTCTACGCGCGCCTCGACGACGCCGGCAAGGCGTTCGAGCCGCAGCGCAATTTGATGCAGCAATCCTACCTGCTCGACGGCGGCGGCACCGTCGCGGCCGACGACCAGGGGAATGTCTACGTCGGTTGGCACGCCACTCAGGTCGGTACGCCGCAAGGTGAGGCCACTCGTCAGGTGTGGGTGGCGCGCTCGACGGACGACGGCAAGACCTTCGCGCGCGAGAAGGCGGCGATGGCCAAGACCACGGGCGCCTGCGCCTGCTGCGGCATGCGCGGCTTCGTCGATAGTAAGGGCGTCGTCCATTTCCTGTATCGCTCGGTCGGCGGCGGCACGCGCGACATCTATATGCTCTCCTCCAAGGATCAGGGCAAGAGCTTCGAGAACGCCTTGGTGCAAAAGTGGAAGGTCGATAAATGCCCGATGAGTACCGAGGCGTTCGCCGAGGACAAGACGGGTGTGATCGCCGCGTGGGAAACCGACGGCCAGGTGCAATTCGCCCGCATGGCGTCGGGGGCGTCCAAGCTGGACAAGGCGGTGGCGGCGCCGGGGGCGGGCAAGAAGCGCAGGCAGCCGGCGCTCGCGGGCAACGCCAAGGGCGAAACGCTCCTCGCCTGGACCGAGGACACCGACTGGAACAAGGGCGGCTCGCTGGTGTGGCAAGTCTTCGACGCCGCCGGCAAGCCGACGGAGCAAAAAGGTCGCGTCAACAATGGCATCGCCGTCTGGGGGCTGCCGGCCGCGGTGTCGACGGCGGAAGGCGGCTTCCTCGTCATTCACTAAAATGCACGAGAGCAAAGACCCGGCTGACCGAGGGACATGCGATGAACCGGCGAATCGACCATCCGTTCCGATGGTTAGGCTTGGTGTTGGCCATCGGCCTGCTCGTCGCCTTGACGCTCGGCCGCGACACGCGCCAGAAGGCTCAGGCGGACCCGCCCGCCGTGGACGCCAAGGCGCAAATCGAGCAGCTGCAAAAAGACTTGAAGCGCGTGCAGGAGTTGATCCCCGATCAAGCCGCGGTCATGAGCCATCTGTCGTACCACTTCACCAATCTCTGGTTCGCCGCCGATCAGGAGAATTGGCCGCTCGCCGACTTCTACCTCAGCGAGACGCGCTCCAACTTGAAATGGGCGGCGCGGGCGAAGCCGAAGCGGAAAGATCCCGATGGCAAGGAAACGGTAGACATCGTCGCCATCGCCGAGTCGGTGGACAATGGCCCGTTCACCAAGCTCAAGCAGGCCATCGCGGCCAAGGACAAGAAAACGTTCGCCAAGGTCTACGGCGAGACGCTGAGCGCCTGTTATGCCTGCCATAAGGCCTCGTATAAGCCATACCTTCGACCCCAGATGCCGACCCAGCCCGAGACGCGCGTCATCAACTTCGATGCGAAGGCGACCACGCCCGAATAACCGACAGGAGCAATTGAGTGCCGGTCCCCTCGCCGCCCCCCGTCGAATCGGCTTCCGTGGGCCGGCGCGCCCTCGTCTCGGTACTGGTCGCGTTGCTCGTCGTGAGCTTGGCCCTGTTTGCATGGCGCGAGGCCGCGGTCTTGCTTCAGGGGTTCGCCGGCATCCTGTTCGCGCTGCTGCTCGTCACCATGAGCGACTGGGTGAGCCGGCACACGGGGCTAGGATATCGCCGCGCGGTGGCTCTGGTTATCGTCGGCGCGCTCGTCGTCATCGTGGCTACGGTCTGGCTATTTGCCAGCCGCCTGGCCAGCCAGGTCGAGGCCTTGACGCAACAGCTGCCTGAGGCGCTGGCGCGCATCCGCGAAGCCGTGGCCGCTTCCCCGTGGGGCCATTCCCTGGTCCGACAGGCGCCGGGCGCGACGGAAGCGTGGGCGCAACTCGGCGACTTCTCGCATCTGTTCGGCTTTGTCAGCGGCCTGGCGGGCATCGTGGTCACGGGCATCGTGGTGCTTTTCGTGGGTATCTTCGGCGCGTCCGAGCCGGACCTGTACCGCGCGGGCTTCCTCCATCTGGTGCCGCCGTCGTTCCGGCCGCGCGCGGAGCAGTCCATTGACGCGGTGGTCTACAATCTGCGCTGGTGGCTGTTCGGCCAGGTCTGCGCCATGGTCATCATGGGCGTCACGACCACGATCGGCCTATGGATCATCGGCATTCCGCTGGCCCTGACGCTCGGGCTGATCGCCGGCATTCTGGAGGGGATCCCGTTCGTGGGTCCGTGGCTGGCGGCGGTGCCCGCCGTGCTGGTGGCGCTGCTGGTCGGCCCGTGGCAGGTCTTGCTGACGATCGGACTCTATTTCACCTTGCAGCTGCTGGAAGGGAACTTATTGCAGCCGATGATTCAAAGGCGGGCGGTGCTGCTGCCGCCGGCCCTGACGTTGATGATGCAGGTACTCTTCGGCGACCTGTTCGGCTTCATGGGATTGCTGGTGGCGGCGCCGCTCACGGTAGTCGCCGTCGTCTTGTTGAAGATGCTCTACGTTGAAGACACGCTGGGCGACCAGGGAGTGCGCGGGCCGGGGGAGCCAGGCAAAACCTAGGAGCGTTTGCTGTGGGATAGGTAAAGAGAAGGACGAACGGGCGAGCCAAAAGCGCGCCGCTTGGGAAACGGATTCGCCCGTGCTAGAATCCTCTCATCTCGATAGAGGACACCCCCGCCATGCGTTCCCTTTGCTGCCTTGCGGTCCTAATGCTAACGCCCACCCTTGGCCGCGCCGGTTTGTACTATTCCGGCGAAACGGTGGCCGAATTGCCCTCGCAATGGCGTGGCTTCCTGCTCGACCAGCGCGCGTTGCGTGGCATCGCCGTCAAGCAGTCGGCCGGCATGCCCATCAATCCAATGCGTGCCGAATATGTCGAGGCCGCCGTCAAGCTCGACAAACTGGCCGGGCAACGCAAACTGACGGCCGACGAGATCGCCGACCTCGGCGCCCTGCGCATCCGCCTCGGCGAGGTGGCCAAAGCCATTGAGTTGTTGCGGCCCGCCCAGCGCGAACACGGCAGCCACTTTCGCATCGCCGCTAACCTCGGCACCGCCTGGCAGCTGCAAGCCGACCTCGACCAGGCCCTGCCCTGCCTCGAACAGGCCGTGCGCCTGGCCCCCGGAAAGCTGCAAAAGGCGGAGGAGGCGCAACTGAAACTCGTCCGCCTGCGCAAGTCGCAAGCGAAAGATACGCAAGACCTCGACGACCTGTTCGGCCTGCGTTTCGTCAACGAAAAGGGTGCCTATGAACCAGGCCGTCTCAGCGCCGAAGAGCGCAAGAAAGTAACGACAAGCCAGGTGGCGACGCTGCAGCAACTGGCCCTGTGGCTACCGGCGGATGGCCGATTGCTCTGGCAACTCGGCGAGTTGGCCAACGCTTACGGCGACGTGAAGACCGGGGCGGCCATCCTCGAAGGCTGCGTCAGCGAGTTCGGCATGAACGCCCCGGATTTGCGCCGCCATCGCCAGATGACGCGGGCCGCCGCCGATGCCGTCGATGCCAATCCCGACTTCAAGCCGGCCCACGAGGAACATGCCGGGGCGCTCAAGACGCGCTCGCGGCGGCCGTTGCTCAATCGACTGAATGGCGCGGATTTGCCGGCCATCAGCGATACGGGCATCAACGCCTTGCCCTGGGCCGTCGTCACCGAAACCAGCGTAGACCGCGCCTACAAGCCGACCTTTCCGACCTATCTGAAAGAGTTGGACGGCAAGCGGGTCGCGCTCACCGGGTTCATGCGGCCGTTGGACGAGCAAGCGAATGTGTCGTCGTTTCTATTGATCGAATATCCCGTCGGCTGCTGGTTCTGCGAGGTGGCCGATACGACGAGCCTGGTGTTGGTGGAACTGCCGGCGGACAAGACGATCGAGCTACGCCGCGGTCTGATCAAAATCACCGGCACATTGCATCTTAACGCCGGGGATCCCGAGAAGTTCCTGTATACAATTGAGAAGGCGAAGGTCACGGAAGCCGAATGACTTTAATGGGACGCGAAACGTAAACCACAGGGCGGCGGAGGGTTCCCATGGCGCTGACCGCGGAGCAGATCGCCCAGCAACAAAAGCAGGCCGAGGAACTGCTCTTCTCGGGGCCGCAAACCCTGGGGTTCGCCAAGGGGCTGTTCTTCGGGCACTTCAACGCGCCGCTCTTGTTTCCCTATCCCGAGTTGAAACACGAAGAGCGCGAGCCGGTCGCCAAGGCCGTCGCCGACGTCTGGCGCTACGCCACCGAACACATCGACGCCGCCGCCATCGACCGCAACGCCGA
>JBBSES010000027.1:0-16842 GCA_038239465.1 Gemmatales bacterium | reverse complement strand
GGGGGGGGGGCGCCCGGGCGGCCTTGGGCGGCGCCCCCGGAAACCCCCCGGCCGGGTTTCCCCCACCCCACGGCGGGGGGGGGGGGGGGGGGGGCGCCCCCCCCCGGTGGCCGGCCCCCGCGGGGCCCCCCCCCCCCCCCCGCTCGCCAAGCGGTTTACGGGAGATTCCCGTATGGCGCAAGCGTCCGACGGCCCGCTCTCTCTCTTTGGCCCCGCCATGCTGGCCGATCCCCATCCCCTCTAGCGCCGGCCGCGCGACGCCATATCGTTTTGACAAACGAAGATTTTCGGCCAACATTAGTGGCATGGAACCAACCCCCCGGCGCGTTCAAATCCTTCTCGACGCCGGCAAAGTCCGGCGCGTCGGTGAGCGGCTGCGCGCCCGGCAATCGCTGCTTCTGGGAATTCTTGGAGGCTTGGGCGCGGGGCTGGTGGCCGCTTTTCTCTGGGCCGTCATCGTCGGCATGACGGGCTTGCAGTACGAACTGGACTGGCTGCCGATGATCGGCCTCGGCTTCTTGGTGGGCGTATCGGTACGCGCCTGTGGCCGAGGCATGGATCGCCGTTTCGCGTTCGCGGCCGCCCTTATCGCCTTGGTAATGGGCTTGCTCGGCAGCTTTTTCTCCACGGCGCTGGCCACCACCGGGCAGGGGGTCGGAGGCAACCTCGGCGAAATTCTCTATCGCCACGGCAATGCCGCGATCCCCCTCCGGCTCTTCCTGGCCAACTGGGGTTGGCCGGATGGCTTGGCCCTGACCTTGACCGTCATCGAAGCCTACTTCCTGGCCCGTTTCCGCCTGGCCCCTTCGCAAATCGCCAGCCTCGCCCCACGCGGAGCATTGCCGCCATGCTAGGCTGTGGCCGATCCCTGGCGTGCGAGCGCCGCCACCGCTGGCATCTGTTTCGCCGCGCGCTGCCGGCAAAGGACGGTAAACCGATCTGCCCCCGCTGCGGCGGCCTACTACGTGCCACCGTTCCCGGCGAGCGGGTCGCGGCCGAGAAGCGCGATTTTCGTTGGTACATCATGGCTTGCCGTTTCGCGACCCAATATTCACGCGGAGACCCCCGTGACAGCGGATCAATACTTGCAAGGAACTAAAGATCGGCTGGAGACGGATGGCTACCGCTTCTATCTGCCGCCCTACGACACGACCGACCAGGTCGAACTGGCCGCCTGGAACAAGGCGACCTTTTTTCCTTACGTGCTGGACCTTGTGGTCGCCTTCGCCCGTTTCGGCGGGCTGGATGAAAGCGCGTTGCGCGAGTTCGTCGCCGCCGGCGCCGAACTGGCGCTAACCAAACGGCCGATCCGCAAACGCCCGCTCGGCCTGCTCGCCGTCGCCCTGGCCGACGATCCTGACGACGGCGCCGTGCTTGACGCGGAATGGGGCGACGCTCCGCGCTATCCCGAGTTGACCGCCGGCTGCGTCTCGGTCGTCGTCGATTTGAAATACTCCCAGGTCCACTACCCGCAGGGACTCTCGGCGTTCGCCACCTATCCCTACGTCATTCGTTCCGTCATTCAGGACCACCTGTTGCCCCGCCGCGCTTCACGTCTGTAAAAAGCCGCGTTTCAAGCAGCGACGGAAAGCCCGCAGCCGCGCCTCGTCGCCGACCGCCGCGAAGAGGGCGAGCAAGCGCTCGACGGGAAACGCCGCCGGCACGTCGTTCGGCTCGATCTCGCAGAGCAGCAAATACGCCTCGGCGTCGCGGCCCAACTCGGCGTAGAGCAACGCGAGGTTCAAGCGATAGATCACGATCCGCGGCGCCAGGTTGTGCGCCTTGGCCAGCGGGTCGAGGATCGAGGCCGCCGGGTAATCGAGCCGCGCCATGTAGTAGGCCATGCCGAAAAATGCCGCGTGGTGCCGCGGTTCGCACCGGGCGAGCCGTACGCAGACCTGAAGCGCCGCGTCCTCCTCGCGCAGACAGCCAAGCCCCGTCGCCACCTTGGGCAACAATGCGGTCGGCGTCCGCTCGTCCTCGGCCAGGGAGAGGTACAAGAAACGAGCAACCTCGATCGGCCCGAGATGGAGATAGGCGTGCGCCAGAGCGCACCGGGCCAGCGGCGCCAGGGGGCGCAGGCATGACGCCGTCTCCAGAGCGAAGCGTGCCGTTTTCAAGTCGCCGCGTTGCCAGCGGATGATGCCGTATAGCTGCCAGAAGCGGCCGTCGTCGGGAAACTCCGGCAACAGTTGGCGCAACGCATCCTCGGCGGCGGCCAAGTCGCGGCCCTGGTAGAGCGCGACGCAATGGGCCAGGCGGCAGTCCGCGGTCGTCATGAAGATGCCTCATTATTGATACTGAGTCTCAGTAGCATTATGGCATTGTAGGCCCCGCTCGCATCCTGTCAATCGCCTTTTCCTCATTCGCCGCCTCCCCGCCGCAAATCCTCAACCTTTCCTCGCATTCTCTCCATGACAGCGATTCGCCGTCGCGTTACGCTGGAACCCATGTCGAACGACTTCTCGGGGGATGCCATGAGCAAGCGCGCGATCTCGGCCCTCGGCGGCACCTCACTTTTGCTGACGGCATTCCTCGTCGGGCTAGCGGCCGCCCATCCCGCGGAGCCGTCGGCCGAGGGGGTTGAATTCTTCGAGAAGAAGGTCCGGCCCGTGCTGGCGGAGCATTGCTTCCGCTGCCATAGCGGCGACAAGGACAAGGGCGGCCTGCGTCTCGATAGCCACGCCGCCTTGCTGAAAGGCGGTGACAACGGCCCGGCCCTGGTCGCCGGCCAACCCGAGAAGAGCCTGCTCGTCAAGGTCGTCGGCTACAAGGACGACCTGCGCATGCCGCCCAAGAAGAAGCTGCCCGACGCCGCCATCGCCAACCTGACGGCCTGGGTCAAGATGGGCGCCCCCTGGCCGGCCGACACCGCCATCAAGACGGGGCCGGCCAACGCCTTCGACCTCAAGGCGCGCATGAAGCACTGGTGCTGGCAGCCGGTCAAGGAAGTCGAGCCGCCCGCCGTGCGCGACAAGACCTGGCCGCTTTCCAAGATCGACCACTTCCTCCTCGCCAAGTTGGAAGAGAACGGCATGAAACCGGCCCCGGCCGCCGACAAGCGAACGCTGCTGCGCCGAGCTACTTACGACCTCATCGGCTTGCCGCCGACGCCCGCCGAGATCGAGCGATACCTCGCCGACGAGACGCCGACGGCCTTCGCCACGGTCATCGACCGCCTCCTCGCCAGTCCGCACTACGGCGAGCGCTGGGGCCGGCACTGGCTCGACTTGACGCGCTTCGCCGAAACCTACGGCCACGAGTTCGACCCGGAAATTCTCGACGCCTACGCCTACCGCGATTACGTCATCCGCGCCTTCAACGCCGACGTGCCCTACGACCAGCTCGTCACCGAACATATCGCCGGCGACCTGCTGCCCGAGCCGCGCCGCCATCCGACCGAGCGCTTCGACGAATCGATCCTGGGCACCGGCTTCTGGTTTTTGGGCGAGGCCAAGCACTCCCCTGTCGATGTCCGCGTCGATGAGGCGGAGCGCATCGACAATCAAATCGACGTGTTCTCGAAGGCGTTCCTGGCGCTGACGGTTTCGTGCGCCCGCTGCCACGACCACAAGTTCGACGCCATCACGACGAAGGATTATCATGCGTTGATGGGATATGCCCTGAGTTCGCGGCAACAACGTGCCTCCCTCAGCGTTCCCGACCGCAAAGACCTTCCAGAAATCCGCGGCGAGGTCGAACCGCTGGCCCTCGCTCATAGCGCCAACACCCTGCGAATCCGCGTCGAAAAGCTGTCCGCCCACCTCCTCTCTAAACCCGTCGCTCCGAAGCGGCCCGACCCGCTGCTCGCCTTCTGGTTTCCCTTGACGAAAGACGACCCGACGCCCGAAGCGTTCGACGAGCGCCGCCGGCAACTGGTCCGGCAATGGAGAACGCAAGCCGAGCGCGCGGCCGAGGGCGAGAAGCAAAATACGGTATTCGCCGACTTCACCCGGCCCGGCTTCCGCGACTGGTTCGTCACCGGCGAGGCGTTCGGCGATGGCCCCACGACGGCGCCCGAAGTGTTATTGCAAGCGGACGCGCGCAACCCGGTGCGTGCCGTCGTCGGCGCCAACACGGCCCATAGCGGGCGGACGGCCGACAAGCTATCCGGCGTGCTGCGGTCCCCGAGTTTCACCATCGCCAAGAAGCACATCTATTATCGCGTCGCCGGACAAAAGGCCCGCGTCCGCCTGATCGTCGATGGCCTGCAGCTGATTCAGGATCCCATCTATGGCGGCTTGCGTTTCGCGCCCAACCACGGCGACCGTCCCGTATGGCACGGGCAGGACGTGAGCATGTGGCTCGGCCATCGCGCTTACATCGAAGTCATCGACGACGGCGCCGGCTTCGTGGGGCTTGAAAAAGTCGTCTTCGCCGATGGCGGGCCGCCCCCCGAACCCGTCAACGGCGTCTGGCTCGACCTGTTGGACGATAATGCGTTGACGACGCCCGACCGACTCGCGCGCAAGATTCAACAAGTATTGTCGCAGTTGGTCGATGACTATCGCTCGGCGTCGCTGAGCAAGGCGGCGGATCGCGTGGCCCTCCTCAACGATCTCTTGCAAAGCGAAATGCTGGCATCGCTCGCCGCCCCGCCCGAGCCGGACGACAAGCTGGCAACACTCCTCGAACGCTTCAAACAGGTTGAGGCGAAGTTGCCGGCCACGCGCCACGCCCTGGCCATCGCCGACGGCACCGGCTGGGACGGCCACGTCTATATCCGCGGCAACCCGGCGACTCCTGGCGAGCGCGTGCCGCGCCGCAATCTCGAAGCCCTCGATGGCCCCGACCAGCCCGTACCCACGTCCGGCAGCGGCCGGCTGGAACTGGCCCGGCGCCTCGTCAAGCCGTCGAATCCGCTCATGGCACGGGTCATGGTCAATCGCCTGTGGCATCACCACTTCGGCGCCGGCCTGGTGCGCAGCGTCGATAACTTCGGCGTCCTGGGCGAGACGCCGTCGCACCCGGAATTGCTCGACCACCTGGCCGCGGAGTTCGTCCGCCAGGGCTGGTCGATCAAGAAAATGCACCGAACCATGATGCTTTCGCGCGCCTACCAGATGAGCAGCAAGGCCGACGACGCCCGCGCCGAAGAGCGCGACCCGCAAAACAAACTCCTACATCGGATGCCCCTTCGCCGGCTCGAAGCGGAAGCCATCCGCGACGGCATCCTGGCGGTTTCGGGACGCCTGGACCGGACGAGGCACGGCCCCGGCGTGATGCCGCATCTGACGCCGTACATGAATGGCCGCGGCCGGCCGGGGACCTCCGGCCCCCTCGATGGCGATGGCCGGCGCAGCATCTACATCAACGTCCGCCGCAACTTTATCACGCCGTTCTTCCTGGCCTTCGACTATCCCATCCCCTTCACGACGATGGGCAAACGCGGCGCGTCCAACGTCCCGGCCCAGGCGCTGGCGCTGATGAACAATCCGCTGGTGGTGCAACAGGCGGAGCTATGGGCCAAGCGCGTCCTCGCCGAACCAAACCGGCCGCCGCGGCAACGCATCGCGGGCATGTACGAGACGGCGTTCGGTCGGCCGCCCAGCGAAACCGAACTGACGGACTCACTGACGTTCCTGGAAGAACAGGCCAAGACTTATGGTAAGACCGACGATCCGCGCGCGTGGGCGGACCTGTGCCATGTGTTATTCAATGTGAAAGAGTTTATATTCCTCAATTGATAATCGGTTAGCGACGCTTCGCGGAAGCGTTCCGCGGCTCAATTTCGCGCGGCAACGAGGTTCACCCAATGGCTACCGCGGATACCCTTCTCACCGCCGAAGAGTTCGGCCGGCTTCCCGACGACGGGACACCCTCGGAACTGGTTCGCGGGAGGATCGTCGAAATGAACGTACCCATTCCTCGTCACGGAGAAATTTGCGCCAGTGTCGTTATCGCACTAGGCATCCATCTGGCAAAGCACCGCACGGGCCGCGTCGTATGCAACGACGGCGGTGTCATGACCGAGCGGGATCCAGACACCGTGCGCGGGCCTGACATCTCCTATTACAGCTACCAAAGATTACCTCCGGGGCCACTGCCGCGACGTTATCTGGACGTATCGCCGGAATTGGCGATTGAAGTTCGTTCTTACAGCGATCGTTGGGGACCGATTCTGACCAAAGTAGGCGAATTTCTCACCGCGGGTGTTCTCATCGTCTGCGTGATCGACGAACAGACGAATTCCGTATTCGTCTACCGCGATAACGAAGCGGAGCAAGTGTTTCGTTTCGACGACGAATTTAGCCTGCCCGACATCTTCGCGGATTTCCGCGTTCCCGTGGCGCAATTCTTCGAGTGATATGCTTCCGCCGATTTGCCTTTGTCCACGAAAAGGATCCCCGCCATGCACTGCCAGCGCTTCACCCCCGCCCCGCTTTCGCGCCGTCAAATGCTCGCTCGCTGCGCCAACGGCTTCGGCGCCTTCGCGCTCTCGGCGTTGCTCAAAGACCGCGCCTTCGGTGCCGATCCCGGCAAGAACCCGCACGAGTCGGGAATGCCCAATCACGCCGCCACGGCCAAGAGCGTCATCTTCCTCTTCATGGACGGCGGCGTGAGCCAGGTGGATACTTTCGATCCCAAGCCGCGCCTAACACGCGAGCACGGCCAACCGATCAAGATGAAGGTGCCGCCGACGCAATTCAACAACGTCGGCACGGTCATGCCATCGCCGTGGAAGTTTCGGCCGCGCGGCCAGAGCGGTATCCCGGTCAGTGATCTATTTCCGCACGTCGCCGAGTGCGTCGATGACCTGGCCATCGTCCGCTCGATGGTGTCCAACTTCTCGGAGCATACCAACGCCAATTACTTCATGCACTCGGGCAACGGGCAGCAGGGCCGGCCGAGCATGGGGGCCTGGATGACCTATGGCCTCGGCAGCGAGTGCCGTGACCTGCCCGGCTTCGTCGTCCTCGACAGCGGCCTCATTCCGCCCGGCGGCCTCGATTGCTTCAACAGCGGCTTCCTTCCGGCGTCGTATCAAGGCTCGGTCTTCACCAGCGGCGCCAGCCCCGTCGCCGACCTGCGGCCTACCGAGGCCAACGCCGACCTGCAGCGCGGCAAACTAGCGCTCCTCCACAAGCTCGATAAGGGCGTCCTCGACCGCATGGGCCGAGAAGACAAGCTCGAATCGGCCATCGCTAACTACGAACTGGCGTTTCGCATGCAGACGGCTTTGCCCAACCTGGTGAACTTTGACGGCGAATCGCGCGCCACCCGGCAACTTTACGGCTTCGAGGAGAAATTCGCGCCGACGCAACTCTTCGCCCGGCAATGCCTGCTCGCGCGCCGATTGGTGGAGCGCGGCGTCCGCTTCGTCGAGGTGTTGTGCCCGAGCGTTGGCACCGACCGTTGGGATCAGCACAGCGGCTTGCGCTCGGGCCACGAGAAGAACGCGCAGGCCACCGACCGGCCCATCGCCGCGCTCTTGAAAGACTTGAAAGCGCGCGGCTTACTCGAAACGACCCTGGTCGTCTGGGGCGGCGAATTTGGCCGGACGCCCATGGCGCAAGGCAGCGATGGCCGCGACCACAATCCGTTTGGCTTTACCATGTGGCTGGCCGGCGGCGGCGTCAAGGGCGGGACCGTGTACGGCGCTACCGACGATTACGGCTATTACGTCGTCGAGAACAAGGTGGAGATTCACGATCTGCACGCCACGATGCAGCACTTGCTGGGCATCGACCACAAGAAATTAACGTATCGCTTCGGCGGCCGCGATATGCGCCTCACCGACGTTCATGGCGAGGTGGTCAAGGAGATTATCGCGTAAGCCGTTCGTCAACTCGCGTTGTCTCCCGGCGCACGCTCCGGCCCCATCGTGTCGAACCCGCCTTCGACCGGCTCCGCGAAAAGCGTTGAAACCGGCAGCGTAAAGCCGGGCAATACCGGATCGCCGGCCAGTATGCCGTCCATGCCGAGGATGCGCACTTTCATGGGCGCCTCGTAGACGTAGATTTGCGCCACCTTGGTCCATATCACCCATACCTGTTGCACGCCGGCGCGGAAATAGTCCTGGAGCTTGATCAGGATTTCCTCTCCCTTATTGCTGGGGCTTATGAATTCGACGGCCAATTCGGGCACCACGTCCCAGGCGGCGCCGCGAGGGATCGGCCGATTCTTGGGCCACCTTCGATACGACACGAACGCCACATCGGGACGGCGCTGCCGGGCGACCCTCGGCAGTTGGAAGAGCATTTCCACGGAGGTGCGGCCTAGCTGGTGAGTTCGGACGAACTGCCCCAGCAGGAGGTGAAATTGGGACGCTACATCGGTTTCGTAGGTTCCCATGGGCGGCAACTCCACGCGCTGGCCATCGACCACTTCATACAACGGTTCGTCGCCCAGGATCGGCGTGGCGACGAAGGCAGAGGACTCGACAATCGTGCCTGGCGTCATGTCCGGTTCCTCCAACGGTGGAAAGCTGACTGGGGAGCGATAGTACCAGATCGGCGCGGCCGCGTGAACCGATCCTTGAGATCGTTCATGCGGGGCCGCTTCTCCCGTGAATCACTGCTCGAAGCGCCGCCACATGTTCCGGCGTCGTGCCGCAGCAACCGCCGATCATGTTTGCTCCCGCGTCCATCAAGGCAGGCAAATGTTCCGCCATGCGCTGAGGGGTTAGCGGATATTGCCAAACGTCCCGCTCACGCATCGGCGTGCCGGCGTTGGGCCGGGCGAATAGCGGCAAGGGCGTATGCCGACGATAGCGGCACACGATATCGATTATTTCATTCATACCGATATCGCGGCCGCAGTTGACGCCCAACGCCGCGATATTATGGTCGGCGGCGCGCTCCGCGAACCACTCGGGGGCGTGGCCGCTTGTTGACGATACCCTTCCCGAATCGTCGCGTCGATACGTCAGCGAAACCAACACGGATAGGCTCGTTATCTTTCGCGCCGCTTCCAGCACGGAGGGATCGGACCACGTTTCCAATAGTAAGGCGTCGGCATCGCGCAATGCCTCAACCACGCTTTCTAGCTCCGTCAAGATGAGGGGGCCGATATCGCCGAGGACGAATCGGGGATGGGCGGAACGCGCGTTGTCCAGCGCGGCGCGGCCAATCTCCGCAAGCCGATCTTGCAATCCATGTCGAGCAAGTGCCGTTGGATTCGCTTGAAACGTATGCGTCAGCAAGCAGTCGGCGCCGGCATTGACATAACATTGATGAATCGCTTGGACCTGCTCGGCATGGGTCAGGTTCCACGCTTCAAAGCATTCGCCTGGCTTGATATAGCGCTTTTGCAGCTCCGTGCCCATGGCGCCGTCCATGAGCAAGACGCGACGGGATTGCAAGGCTTCGAGAAAGGTTGCCATGATGGTTCGTTGAGCCGCGGCCCGGCGAGCGGGGTCGCGTGAGCGCCCCGAGCCCGGCGAGCGGGGTCGCGTGAGCGCCCCGAGCGCGGAGTACGCGAAACGTAAACGGGGCGCGGCGGGGCGGGTGATTCAACTATGCCCCATACTTCCCCAACCGTCCCGCGTGGGCGAGCGCCAATGGCATCAAATACATCGCCGCGAATTGCCCCAGTCCGCCGCGCAAACAGGCCGCCTCGCCGAATTCCGTCACCGCGTCCGGCCGGCAGTTCTTCGACAGGATCAGCGTCGGCACGGGATGCCAGCTGTGGCTCTTCATCTTGCTCGGCGTACTGTGATCGCCCGTGACGATGAGTACATCCGGGTTGAGAGCGCGAACGCGGGGCATCATCGCGTCGAGGCGTTCGATCATCTGTACCTTGGCGGGAAAGTTGCCGTCCTCGCCGGTGCTGTCGGTGTACTTGTAATGCAGGAAGAAGAAGTCGTACTTGTCCCACAAGCGCTCCGCCGCCGCGAGTTGGTCGTCGAGCGAGGAGACGCCGTCGATCACGTCCATGCCGACGAGTCGGGCCAGTCCCTTGTACATGGGATAGACGGCGATGGCGACGGGTTTGACGCCATACGCCTCGTGCATCGTGGCGATCTTGGGATAGCGCGCGAAGCCGCGCAGCGTCACCATGTTGGTCGGGGCGTCGTCCTTCAAGAGCTTGCCCGCCTGGGCGATGAAGTCGTTGACGAAGGCGGCCGTTCGCTCCGAGACGGCGTCGGCACCCTTGGCGATCAAGGGAGCATAACCGACCAGCTGCGGATCGGTGTCGTTGACCGCGTCGCCCAGCCCCTCGCCGCGGAAAACGACGACGAAGCGATGCTCGCGCACCGGCTCGACGAAGACCTCGACGCCCGGTATCGAGATGCGCTTCAGCTTGTCGCACATGGCGACGCAGCGTTCGGTCGTGGGCCGGCCGGCGCGGCGGTCGCTAATGAGACTCGCGCCGTCCACGGTGCAGAAGTTGCCGCGCACGGCCACATCCTTGGGGCCGACGGAGAAATGGATGCCGAGCGCTTCCAAAATGCCGCGGCCAATGCGATACTGCAAGGGATCGTAGCCAAACAATCCGAGATGCCCCGGCCCGCTGCCCGGCGTGATGCCCGGCAGAACGGGGACGCTCAGCCCGCAAGTGCCGTCGCGCACGCAAGCGTCGAGGTGCGGCGTGCGCGCGGTCTCCAGTTCGGTCTTGCCACCCGGTTCGAGAGGCAGACCGCCGAGACCGTCGGCCACGAGCAGGACGATCTTGCTGGCGCTCGGCTCGCGCAGTTCGCGGAGCAGGTCGTGAATGTTCATGGCACCCCGTTTACCCCCGCGCGGGGGGACAGTACAGTAATCGAGACGACGGCTGGCCGACATTCGGCCGGGCGTGGCGGATCGTTCACCAGCTAGGGTCGGGAAACGTCATGCAACTGCCAGATGAAGCCATTACCTATCAGTATCAATCGCTGCTGCTGCCGACCAGCGAGGTCTGGGACCCGCTTTCGGAGCTGCGCGCCAAACACTTGCTGTCCCCCCTGCGCTTGAAGGCGGCGGCCCAGCAAGTGCTACAAGTCCGCAGCCAGGTGGCCACCGAACGCGAACTGCTGCAGCCGCCGCCCGAAATGAAACCGCTCGAAGCCGGCTTCATCGACCTGCCGCAAAAACTGCTCGACCAGCACCGCCGCAAGGGGGACGCCAGCGACCTCGGCCGCATCATCACCAAGGCCAGCAAGCTCCGCGAACAGACCGACCGCGTCGTCATTCTCGGCGTCGGCGGCGCCTATCTCGGCGCGCGGGCGCTCTTCGAGGCGCTGGTCCATTCCTATCACAACGAGTTGCCTTCCAAGGCGCGCATGGGCGTGCCGCGCGTCTACTTCGAGGGGAACAACGCCGACAACGACTGCCTGCAAGACCTCCTCGAACTGCTGGAGAACAACTGTATCGATCCCGACACGCGCGAGGAGCGCTACGGCCTCATCGTCATCGGCAAGAACGGCGAGGCGCTCGAAACGATGGTCGCGCACCGCGTCTTGCGCAACGAAATCACCAAGTATTACGGCCCCAGCTCGCCGCTCTTGCGCGAGGTGATCGTGCCGATCGCCGGGCCGACGGGCAAGCTGCGCGACCTGAGCAAATCGTATGGCTACAGCGACGACGATATCTTGACCATCCCGGAAAACGTGGGCGAGCGCTACGCCGTCTTCACGGCGGCCGGCCTGGTGCCCGCCGCGGCGCTGGGCCTCGACGTCCGCGCCATGCTCCTGGGCGCCGCCGCCATGACGCGCCGCTTCCTCGAAGAGCCGTTCGAGCGCAACCCGGTGCTGCAATTCGCGGCGGTCAATTATCTCATGACCGAGGAGATGGCCAAGCCGATCCGCGTGACCGCCGTCTGGTCAAAGAAGCTCGAAGCGTTCGGCTACTGGTACGATCACCTGGCCGCCGAGAGTCTGTGCAAGGGCGGTCGCGGCCCCACGCCGCTTACCGTGGTGCAATCGCGCGATATGCACATGCGCGGCCAACAGTTTCAGGAAGGCCCTCGCGACAAGGTCATCAACAATGTCGTCATCAAGGGGCCGCGTACTCCTCCCGTCATGCTCGGCATGAACGACCACAACCAGGACGAGTTGAACGCCCTCAATCGCAAGGGCATTCCCGACATCCTCTCGGCGTCTTATCGCGGCGCGACGCAAGCCTACGCCGACGTGGCCCGGCCCACGGCGGAGGTCGTCCTGCCCGTGTTGAGCGAGCATACCATCGGCCAACTGCTGCAAATGCTCATGCTGGCCACCGTCGTCGAAGGCCGGCTCATGGGCGTCAATCCCTATGGAGCGCCGGGGATGGAAGTGTTCAAGAAGAACATGCGGCAATTGTTGAAGAGCTAACGGAGCAAGTCGGATTTTGTTTGAAAAGGGGTAGGCGCTCATCGTTGCCTGGCACTCGGTCATCGTTAGGGAAAGAATGACGAGTCGCCGCTGCGATTCGTTTGCCCCTGCCGGGGCAAGGGGAACCGGTCTTGCTTCCACGGGTTGCGCTGCGCTTCACCCGTGGCTCCACTCGTGCGCCCCTGCCGGGGCGAAGAACGGCATTTTGGCCCCGGTAGGTCTTGCTTCCACGGGTTGCGCTGCGCTTCACCCGTGGCTCCACTCGTGCGCCCCTGCCGGGGCGAAGAACGGCATTTTGGCCCCGGTAGGGGCCGACGAATGTAGCCACGGGTGAAGCGCAGCCCGCGTATGCGGGCGCAGCGAAACCCGTGGAAACCGACGCCCGCCGCTCCGGCCCCGGTAGGGGCCGACGAAGCAGCGCCCGTTACGAAAAAGGGTCCGGAGTCATTGCCGGAACAGACCAGAGGGGCCTTCGCACGATACCTACGGCCCCTTTTCAAACAGCCTCTCAGAATATTCATTGCATCGCCCGGTACGCCAACCGGCCGCAGGCGGCTGCCCCTATAAACCCGGCATCGCCTCCCAGCTGGGCGTAGCGGATATGACAGGCTTTCGCCGGCACGGGGAAGGCTAACTCGTTGACGTAACGGCGAATTGTCGTCAGGAAGCCCTCGCCGGCCGCGATCATGCCGCCGCCGAAGACGACGATGTCGGGGTCGATGGTGTGCAGCATGTTGGTGGCGCCGATGGCCAGGTAATAGGCGGTTTCCTCGACGATCTTCTGGGCCAAATCGTCGCCGGCCGCGGCGCCGTCGAAAATCTCGCGCGCGGTCAAAAACTCGCTATCTTCGAGCCGAGAAGGAGTGCCCCGCGCCAGGGCTTCGCGGCAGCGTTTGACGACGGCGGTGGCGCTGGCATACGCCTCCAGGCAGCCGCGGCCGCCGCAGCCGCACAGGCGCGGTTCGGTCATCTCGATCTTCATGTGGCCCAATTCGGCGCCGTGGCTGTGTTCGCCTTCGATCACCTGGCCGCCCAGAACGATGCCGCCGCCGACGCCGGTGCCCAGCGTGAACAGCACCATGCTGCGCGCCCCCATGCCGGCGCCGGACCAGTATTCGCCCAGGGCCGCCGCGTTGGCGTCGTTCTGAAAGGCCGTCGGCAGCCCGAAGGTATCGGCGACGTGTTGCCGCACCGGGACGTTCCTCCACGGCTTCAAATTGGGCGGATCGAGGATGGTGCCGGCTTTGAGGTCCATGGTGCCGGGCGTGGCGACGCCGATGGCGGCGATGTCGCTCATTTTGAGATGGGCCGCCTCCACGCTGGCGCGGATGGCCTCGCCCATGCGCTTGAGGCCGAACTCCTGGCCACGCGGCGCCTCGGTGAGCAGGCTGACGGAGCTATGCGTTTTACCGGCGTCGTCGAGGACGCCGGCCTTCATCGAGGTGCCGCCGACGTCGAGGCCGACGAAATACGGAGGATTTCCCATAAAAGAGCGTCTACTTGTGTTCGGGGATGCAAACGACGCGGAAACCAGTGTTGGGATAGCGCGTCGCCGGGTCGCCGGGCGAGCGCCGGGCCGCGCGGAGATCGACGGCGTTCTCGGAGTTAAAGCCGCCGCCGCGGCAGCTGCGTTGCGGACCGGTCTTCGGCCCTTGCGGATCGCGTTTGGGGGCCACGGCATAGTAGTTCGGCTGGTACACGTCCAGGCACCATTGCCAGACGTTGCCGTGAACGTCGTACAGTCCCCAGGCGTTTGGCTTGAGTTGGCCGACCGGCTGCGGATGCCCCTCCTCCAGGCGGCCATAGCAGGCGTAATGATCGAGGAGCGCCACGTCCTCGCCGAAGCAGTAGGCTTTCTTCGAGCCGGCGCGGCAGGCGTATTCCCACTCGGCCTCGGTCGGCAGCCAGTAGCCGCGCCCCTGTTTCTTTTCCTCGGGACGCTTGCTCAGTTTCTTGCAGAAGGCGACGGCGTCATTCCAGCTGACCATCTCGACGGGGCACGAAGCGCCGCCGCCCGCCGCCGCGTTGTACTTGGCCGGGTTCGTGCCCATCACCTCCAGATATTGCCCCTGGGTGACGGGGTAGATGCCGATGTAAAAGGGCCGTTCGATCGTCACCTCGGTCGCGGGGCCTTCGTCGGGCTTGTGGCCGTCCTCGGTCTCGGGCGAGCCGCGGCGAAACGTGCCGGAAGAGATCAGGACCAACGTCATGTTGGCCGAGTTGGTGAAGCGCTGCACCAACGGCAGCGGCCCCGCCTTCGCGGTGTCGGCCGGCGGTTCCATCGAGCGAACGAGCAGCCAACCCAAACCAACGAGTCCCAGCAGCAAGACCGCGGCGCCCGCTCCGGTCCACGCGACCCAATGGCGATCCTCGGCGCGGCGCCGATTTCGCCGTGCCCGCTGGATGCTTAGCGCGGTCTCGCTGGTGGACGATTCCGCGGCGGGCTGAGCGAGCGGAATGGCCCGCGAAAGGGCCGCGGCGCTCGGTTCCTTTTTGGCAATCGGCAGCAGGGCGTTCGCCAAATCGGCCGGCGTCTGGTAGCGGTCCTCCGGCTTCTTTTGCATCAGCTTGCGGACGACGGCGGCAACTTCGGCCGGCACTTCCTTCGGCAGGGGCGCCGGCTGCTCCCAGCGATGGTTGGCCAGTTTCTCCAGCGCGCTGCCTTCGGGAAACGGCACCTGCCCCGACAGCAGGTAATAGAAGGTGCAGCCCAGGCTGTAGAGATCGGCGCGCACGTCCACCTTGCGGGCGTTGACCGCTTGCTCGGGGGCTAGGAAATCGACGGTGCCGACGACCTTGCCCTCTTGCGTGAGATGGCTCGCGGACCCCTTGGCCGGGTCGCCCTGCAAGAGAGCGAGGCCGAGGTCGAGGAGCTTGATTTGCCCGGTCTTCAGGGCGAGCAACAGATTTTGCGGCTTGATGTCGCGGTGGACGAGGCCGCGCTCGTGGGCGTGCTGCAATCCCAACGCGGCCTGGCGAATGTAGTCGCTCGCCCGTGCCGCCGACAGCTTGCCCTCGTCCTTGACGAGACACGACAGGTCCACGCCTTCGACGTATTCCATGACGAAGAAGTGCGTCTCGCCCACCTGATCGGCGTCAAAGGCCAGTACGATATTCGGATGCGTCAACGTGGCGGCGGCCTGAATCTCGCGGCGGAAGCGCTTGACGGCCTGCGCGTTGCCGAGGCGGTCTGGACGAATGAGCTTGAGCGCGACGACGCGGCCCAGCTTTTGATGGCGCGCCTTGAAGACCTGTCCCATGCCGCCTTCGCCAAGGCGCTCTAGCAGCAAGTACGAGCCGAGGAGCAAGTCGCTCTCGCGGCCTAGCATCAACTGGTTGACCTGGTAAGCCGTCAACCAGTCGCGGCGCACGAGGTCGCGGGCCAGGGCGCGCAGGTCGGTTCGTTGGGCCGGGGGAAGGCGCAGCAGTTCCTCCAACCGCGACCCTTCGAGCAGGCCGCGGCGGCGGATGGCTTCCACGAAGTCGGCGGCGCTGGCGAGCATGGAGAGCGGACGTCCCGGGGTGGAGGGCGAAAAGTATTCTAACCGAGGCGAACGCTCAGGGAAGCGCGGCTAATGAATCATCCTTCTGGCGTCCCTCCCCTAAAGGGGAGGGGAGAATACGGTTCCCATTGGCCGCGCCGCGAGGAATATGCTCTGGCAGTTGGCCCCCAGCGCGGCCACAATAGAATACACCGTGATTATCCATTCCCCGTATTGTTGCACGAGGACAACCCTCCCATGTGGACCACGTTTGCCCTGGCTGCCCTGAGCCTGGCTCCCGCCCAGGCCGGCGGGCTGGAACTGACGAACGTCCGCCCCACCTATGGCATGTTAGGGGCGCCGCGGCCGGACTTGAAGTTCCTGCCCGGCGACGAATTCTTTCTCGCCTTCGAGATCGACGGCATCAAGGCCGACGATTCCGGCAACGTCCTCTACGCCATGCCGATGGAAGTGACCGACGCCAAGGGCAAGGTCCACTTCAAGGTCGAGAAGGGGCAGGACAAGGTCGCGGCCATCAATTTTCTCGGCGGCGCCAAGATGCCGGCCGTCGCCCGCGTGGAAATCGGCCTCGACATGCCGGCCGGGGAATACACCCTCAAGGTCGGCGTCACCGATTTGAACACCAAGAAGACCGGCGAAGTCACGCGCAAATTCGAGGTGCTGCCGGCGGGCTTCGGCGTCGTCCGCCTCAACGCCAGCTACGACGACAGCGGCGCCGTGCCCGCGCCGATGACGGCCGTGGTCGGCCAGCTGCTGAGCGTCAACTTCCTGGTGGTCGGCTTCGAGCGCGACAAGTCGAAGAAGCAGCCGAGCCTGACGATGGAGATGCGCATCCTCGACGAAGCGGGCAAGCCGACGTTGGCCAAGCCGTTCGTCGGCGAGGTGCCCAACAAGCAGGTGCCCGAGGTGCCAGCCGGCCACAAGGCGCTGCCGCAGCAATTCGGCATGGCGCTCAACCGCGCCGGCAAATTCACCGTCGAGATCAAAGTGACCGACAACGTCACCAAGAAGTTCGCCACGACGCGCTTCCCGCTGGTGGCGCTGGCCAACGATCCGAAGGCGAAGTAAAGCGCCGCGCCCCGGCGAGCGGGGTCGCGTTAGCGCCCC
>JBBSES010000026.1:0-17002 GCA_038239465.1 Gemmatales bacterium | reverse complement strand
TGGTGCCGCTACCACGTCGGCCTTACGGCTCGACGCTCGCCCAGCCATCTTCACGGGGGACTACTTCCGCGACTTGTCCCACTTGGGCTTGAACGCCTCCTCCTTGCCGCGGGCTTTATCGAAGGCTTCGGTCAGCGGGAGTAAGGCTTTGCACAATTCCCGAAAGGCGGCGCCCATCCGCGCCTCGCCCAAATGTTGCTCCGCCAATGCCTTGTGCTTGCGGTGCGTGGGCCAATCGACTTCCCATTTCTTCTCGCCGGCCTGTTCGATGAGCGATTCCTCCAACTGCTTCATTTTGCCGACCAGGGCACGGTCGATGCGGCAATCGGTCTCGCGATAAATTTTGGTGCGCGGGCGGTAGGCGGGCAAAGCGGCGCGGCGGCGATTTTCGAGAAATTGATAGACGCCGAGGCTGCCGAGGCCGGTCAGGATGGCAACGGCCGCCAGGACGAACGTCGTGGTCGAACCGGCCGCCTTGGTGGCCATTTGCGTCGCCGCCAGTCCGGCCAGGAGCACGCCGGTCAAGAGAATCCACAGCGGCCAGGGGACGCGGCGATAAAACGGCACCTTCGGCGGCGGCGGCTCCTCTTCGTGTTCCTCTTTGGCTGCTCCCTTCGGCTTCGGCACCTTGGCGATCACGACGGTGATGTTGTCCGGCCCGCCGCGCAAATTGGTCAAATCGACGAGCAGCTGACAAGCCTCGGCCGGCGACAAGACGCTGGTGACGGCGCCGATTTCGGCGTCGTCGAGCGGGCCGCTCAACCCGTCGCTGCACAGCAGAAACAGGTCGCCCGGCTCGACGGGGTGCGGCCCCTGGATGTCGGCCTCGACCTCCGACTCCGGCCCCAGCGAGCGGACGATGACGTTGGAAGGCACGTCCTTCAGGTCTTCCGGGTCTACATGGCGGCGCCGGGCCTTTTCCCACAAAAGGCTATGATCGAAGCTCAATTGCTGCACCTGTCCGCCACGGATGCGATAGGCCCGGCTGTCGCCGACGTGGGCGATCCAGGCGCCGTCGGGCCGCAATACCAGTGCCGTGCTGGTCGTGCCCATGCCCTTGAATTCCTGGTTGGCTTCGCCGCGCTCGTGAATGCTGGCGTTGGCTTCGATGAAGGCGCGCTGCAGCGCCGCGACAATGCCCTCGCCGACCGCGTGCTTGTGATAAGTAAGCGGGATGATGTTGCAGGCCATCTCGCTGGCCATCTCGCCGACGGCGTGGGCCCCCATGCCGTCGGCCACCATAAAAACGTGGCCCCGGTCGCGCCACAAGTCGGCGTCGGTCGCCAGCATGACGGCGTGGGCGTCCTGGTTATGGCCGCGGCGCACGCCGACATCGGTGCGGCTGGCATGATCGATTTGCTCGAAGCTGGTCACGGGTATCTCCCGGACGCTGGAGGGCGGGAAGGCAATTCACGAGTATAACCGATGGACGTTGGCAACGGGTATGTTCAATGACGATTTTGCACGCGGCCGTCACAAATTGCCGTTGAGCCTCACATTTTCCAGAATTGCGGATTGTGCCCCTGTTCTTTCCGTGAGGTCCGAGGTATATTAACATATCTCGGACTCTATGGACCGGATCGTGGCCGTGCTTCCGCGGCATCTGCCCGTCTCCCTTTCATCCAGTCCCAGACAGTTCGGAGTGAGACGACGACGCCCCGCAGGGGGGACGACGCGCCTTGCCGATTTCCTAGGGAGGCCCTTCATGGGCAAGAAGTTGTACGTGGGCAATTTGGCCTACGGCATCAGTGACAGCGATCTGCTCCGCATCTTTGAGCCGCATGGTTCCGTGGCATCGGCACAGGTCATCATGGACCGCGACACCGGCCGTTCCAAGGGCTTCGGTTTCGTGGAAATGGGGAGCGATTCCGAGGCGCAGGCAGCGATTACCGCCCTCAACGGCGCGGAAGTCGATGGCCGGGCGTTGACCGTCAACGAGGCGCGTCCGAAGACCGAGGGTGGCCGTGGCGGTGGTGGCGGCGGCTACGGTGGCGGTGGTAGTGGTGGCGGCGGCCGGAGTGGCGGCGGTGGCGGCGGCTACGGTGGTAGCGGCGGCCGCGGCGGCAGTGGCGGCGGCGGTGGTGGATACGGCGGGGGCGGCGGCGGAGGCCGACGCTACTAAGCTCTAACGCAAAATTATCGTTTAGCCGCGAGTGGGTGAGCGGGGCCGCTTTAGCGCCCCGAGCGTCCATTCGCGGCTAAACTCTTGTATCCGCGAACTCGTTCACCACTTGCTCGACTTCCTCGGGCCGCAGCCGACTTCCCCCCACGCGCGGACTCCCTCCCAACGTGTTGCCCCCTCCCCATTGATCGTCGCCCATCTCTCCTTCCGCTTCCCGCAGCGCTTGCAATATTCGCGGCACATCGAAGGGGATGAATGGCGACATGCGGCCGATGCCGTATTTCCACTGCCCATCGGGCCGTTGTCGCGCCTCGACATAGGCGCGAATGCCGTCGTGAAACGCTCCCGTCCGCGCTTGCGCCCCGATTTCGCGCAGCATGGCCCAGCCGGGACCGCCGCCGATGCGTTCGTAGCGCATGTCGATCGGCAGCGAATGGCCTCGTCCCGTCAAGTGTTGCAGGATGCGCTGCTCGACCTGGCCGACGACATCCGCGAACGCGGCCGGATCGCGGCGGTCCAGGTCGCCACTGAGGCGCAGCCGTCGATAAGGCTCGAATACCCAGGCCAACTCTCCGAGAATAGCCAAGTCCGCCGGAAAGGGGTAAGCCCCGGCCGTGGCGTCGAGCATGTCCTCGATCGCCACCAACCGATTCAGCGCCGGGTTCAGTACGTGTTCCGCAAAGGAGCCATACTTGAGCAGAAACCACGAGGTACACACGTCCTCGTCGCAGTCGTTGCAGTAGACGTCGGCGTGCGGTTGGCCCTGGTGGGTAAAGCAGCCGAAGAAACCCTGGCGAATGGCCAACAATACCTGGGCACAGGTCGAGCGCGTGGCCAGACGGTCCACGTCTTCATGGTGGTTGAAGTTGACGCGCGGGCCGACGGGATCGAAGCGCGGCGGCCCAGAGACGTAGCCGTCCAGCGCCACGGCGAACGTCCCCGCCTCGGCGACGAAGGCGTTCCACGCCAGTGGCGGAGTTTCCGGCCGCATGAAAAGGGTGATGGCCATGCAGGTGATCGTAGACGACGGGGACGGCGTTGCCTACTCCCCGACGCGCCAGCGCCGCGCCGTCACTTCTCCCGGCTTCGCGCCGGCGCGGACCTCGATCACCTCATCGCCCGTCTCGGCACCGAAGTCGTCGCGCAAGGCAATGAGCGGGTTCGCGCCATCCGCCAATTCCTCGCGATGGATGACGTAAACATCCGCCTGTCCGACGGCCGCGGCGGTCAACGTGTCCGCGAGATCGCCCCAGCGCGCGGCGTCCCAACTCAGGCCGGGAAAGAGGCCGCCCAGGTAGGCGGCGAAGCGCTCGCCCACCAGGGGCCGCGGCGGCAGCAAGTAAAACGTGGACACGGCAGCGTCCCCCCGACCGTGGAATTCGTCCGGTAATCCATCGACCGCGACGAGTAGCTAAGCCGCCGGTTTTGGGCCCGGCAAACGAGGAAAGACGGCGAAGTCGTCGCACTCTCGGGAGCATTTCGCCCCCCTTGCCCTGCTTACAGTTTCTTGACCAACACCTGCGAACGGCGGTTGCTCCGTTCGTAGAGCGCCCGACGCGCGGCCGGCAGGTCGTCCGGGGTGCCCGCCGCGAAGCCGCCCTTTTGCTGGAAATAGTTAAAGGCCTGTGTCGAGAGGCAGAACAACTCGGCCGCCCCGCGCGCCCGCGCCTGGTCCTCGGCGTAGTGAATCAGCCGTCCGCCGATGCCCTGGTTCTCGTAGCGCGGATCGACGCGCACGCCCGCCAACTCGGCCTTGCTCTCCTCGGGGTAGAAGTGCAGCGCCATACAGGCGACCGGCATCCGGTCCACGTCGAGGACGTAGTAATCGTCGATATGGCGTTCGATGTCGGCGCGTGGCCGGCGCAGCAATTCGTCGCTTTCCATGCCGGGCTTCATCAGAGCGAAGATGGCGCGGGCGTCTTTCTTCTGCGCCTTGCGGATCGATTGGTATTCGTTGCCGTGGACCAGGGTGCCGATGCCCTCGTTGGAAAAGACCTCGGCCAACAAGCCTTCTTCCACGCGGCCATCGATGATATGTACGCGTGGCACCCCCTCGCGCGAAGCGCGGACGGCGTGCTCCAGCTTCGATATCGCTTCCATCGGGATTTCATCGCGGTGCAGTTTCAAAATGGCTTCCGCCTCATCGACCGACAGCTGGCGCAATAGCTCGTCGCCTCGGTGAACGCCTTCGCGGGTGGTCAGGTAAATCAGCTTGGCGGCGTTCAGCGCCTGGGCGACGGCCACCGCGACGCCATCGGAATTGAGGCGATAAGTCTTGCCCTCGCCGTCGATGCCCAGCGGCGGAATCACCGGCACCACGTCGCGTTCGAGAAGGGCTTGCAGGAGAGCGGCGTTGACGCGCTCCAGTTTGCCGGTGAACTGGAAATCGATGCCTTGCAGGATACCGGCCGGATGGGCCACCAGAGCGTTCGTATAAGCGCCATGCTGGTCGTTGGCCGACAGCCCTTCGAGGATTTCGTGCGTGACGCGATTGGCGGCGTTGAGCGACAGCTGCAAGGTGTCCGCGTCGGTGATGCCGGTGCCGTCCAGGTTAGAAGGCGTCACTCCTTCTTGCACGGCCAGCTTGCGAATCTGATGGCTCGCCCCATGCACCAGCGCGACGCCGATGCGCAGGCTGCGCAACAGCGTGATGTCGAGCAGCAGATTTTGAAAGTTGTCCTCCTCGACGACGGCGCCATCGACGGCGATCACGAAGACCTTATCGCGAAAGCGCGGCACGTAGCGAAGGATCTCGCGCAGGTCGGTCAAACGCAGCATGGATGCAGTCCTCGTCGCGGCGGGCGTCGTATCGTGGCATTTTAGGAAATGGTGGACGGTGGACGGTGGACGGTGGACGGAAAAATGCAAATGCGGCTCCACTCACCACTGGTCACTTGCATTTTCCGTCCACCGTCCACCATTTCCTCTGGACAAACCCGCCCCGCGATCCTATAAGCCGCCCTCTCATTCTCAACGACAGCGAGCCGACGGGGATTGTCGCGTCCTCCGAAAAGGAGGCGGCGGCAATCGTGGGCAGGGCGGGAAGCGGGCTAACGCGGCGGTCGGCGGGGGCGCCGAAAGCCGCGCGAGCCAAAAGGCCTCCCGTCGCGGAGGACCGGCGCGCGGAGAATGAGACGGCTGACGGCCCGGGGAAACCGTCAGTTTTGACTGCAGGCCCAGGGGGTCGGCGGTCGATAGCAACGCTGGGGGGCGGTCTGGTTTCCAGGCCGCGACGGACGGGGTTCGGCAAGCGAGGGGTCCGGCACATCTACCCTTGAGAGCGGGCGCCTCCGGCAGGCTCAACCGGCGACGGCGTCTCGATACGAGTCCGCGATTTCAACCGGCCGGCGCGCGCATGCGGGGGCATAGACGCGGCACGGCCCACGAAAAACGAGACGACGGCGTCTCGGCGCGGGCCCGCTTTCTCGGAGAGAAGTCGGTCGCCATCCCGGCGAAACGCGGGCAAGGAATGCCGCGTCGGCCGGGCAACGATCGCCGCGAGCGCTTGCCAAACATCAGGGAGGAGCCGATGGTGATGCAAGTGGACGTGGACGTCCCGCGGTTGTGGCGCGACTACCGAGCCTCGCCTTCCTTGGGGATGCGCAACCAGCTGGTCGAACTCTATCTGCCACTGGTGAAATATAACGCGGAGCGCATCTGGGCGCGGCTACCCGAAGGCGTGGAACTGGACGATCTCATCAGCGCCGGGGTTTTCGGCCTGATGGACGCCATCGACGCCTTCGACCTGGAGCGCGGCGTTAAGTTCGAGACCTACTGCGTGCCGCGCATCCGCGGAGCGATGCTCGACGAATTGCGCACGATGGACTGGGTGCCGCGCCTGGTGCGCAGCAAGGCAAGCAAGCTGGAGGAAGCGCGCAAGTCTCTGGAAGCGGCGCTGGGCCGGCCGCCGCGCCCCGAGGAAATGGCGGAACGCCTTGGCGTCGCCCTCAACGCACTGGACTCGATGGTCGGCGACGCCACGGCCGTCAGTCTCGTCAGCTTGAACAAGAAGTGGTACGAAACCGACAGTTATAAAGACGTGCGCGAGATCGACATTCTCGAAGACAAGAAGGCCGAAGATCCGACGCACAAGCTGCAAAACCGCGACCTGATGCGCCTGGTCACGCGCGGCCTGAATCGTAACGAACGCCTCATCATCATTCTCTATTACTACGAAGACATGACGATGAAGGAGATCGGCGCCACGCTCGACCTGAGCGAGTCGCGCGTCAGCCAGATGCACTCGAGCATCGTGGCGCGGCTGCAATCGCAGCTGTGCAAACGGCGGCCTGAGTTCAGTACGTGATGGTAAGCGAGGCGAGCGGGGGGCGTAAGCCCTCCGTGGATTTCCCGCGGAGAACCACGGGGGACTTACGCCCCCCCGCTCGCCGAACGCTTCTTCGAAGCGTCGTTCACCTCATCGATTCGCCGCCATCCCCTCCTGATCCCGCGGCAGGAAATAGTTCTTCAAGACATAGTCCGCCAGCGCCCTACCACTGGCCTTGCCGTCGCGGTCGTCGAAGTTGTAATGAATGCCGCCATAGATACGGCTGCGGCCCGCTTCCGCGGCGGCGTCCGAAAAGCGGTTGAACTTGCGCGTCACGCCGGGCAAACCTTCGGACGTGGTGGTGAATCGAATGGCGTCCTTGCCGAAGAAGTTCGCCAACACCGTCGCCCCCGCCGCGCTGAAGGTGCTGTGGCCCGACGTGTACGCGGGAAACGGCGGCGTCGGGATCAAGGGCGTCCAGTTCGGGTCAGCGGCCAAACGGGCGTTGACGCGCGGCGACATCTCGCGGATCGCCGTCACCGGGCGGTACAGGTCGAATCTGTACTTACAATCCCAACAGCACACACCGGCGTCGGCCAACGCCACATTCAGTACCGCGAACAGGCGCGCGTTGTCGTTCAGCGAGTTGCCGCGCTGGATGGCCACTTGTCGCGCGATGCGGTTCCAGTGGCCCGGCGGCGTAACGGTGCCATCGCCGCATACCCAGAAGCGAGCGATTTCCGTCTGCTCCGCCGTCCGCGTTTTGCTCTCGGTGCCGCCCAGCGCTTTGACCTCTTCGTAAGCGGCGGCGAATTCGGCGCCATCCAAGGCCGGCGGTCCTCCGGCGCGAAATTGCGCCGCCTCGCGCATGGCGAAGCAATCCAATTTGGTCCACTGCGGCAACAGGGCGGCCTGGTAATCGGGCAGCGTCGGCTGCCAGCGGCCCAGTCCCTCGCGCGGCTTATACGCCGACGGTTCCCGCGCTCCGTCACGCTCGCGCCAGGCGAGGATTTTATCCGCCACTTCCTTTCCCAATTTAATGCCGGCGGTCTTATCGTCCCCGTCGGGCACGAGGGCAAGCGACGCGGCGAGGGCGGCATCGAGGCGTTCACGCTGCTTGGGATACAGCGATGACAGCGCCCGATGCGCCGCCACGGCCGCGGCGGCGTCGGCCGAAGTCCCCACCAGCGCCGCGATCGACACGCGATACGGCTGATGTGTCTTCGTAATGGCATTCACGGCGTCGAAGATTGACGTATGGACGATGGCCAGGTCGCGCGCAACCAGCGGCGGCGACGAGCGCTCGGCCTTGATCGTCTCCAATGCTATTTCGTTCCACTGGAGGACCGTGTCTTGAGAGAGCCTGGCCGCGGCTTTCGGTTCGCTTTCGGCAGGGAGCAGTTGCCCGAAGACCGCTTGAGCCGGTGCCTCGGCGATGGGAGCAAAGCAAAGCAGAAATATCGCGCTGGTCATGATGCACCGCGGGGCTGGGGGAACGACTACGCCGCGAAACGGGGATAAGCGTCTGCTTCCTTGTAAACCGCTTTCGCGCCTCCCGCCATAAGCGCCTCCCGCCGCGCCGCTAAACCGGAACGCTTCTTTTCCGATCGTGCCGATTGGGCAAGCCGCGCCGCGAATTCTCGTCTTCATCGCAACTTCATTTTCGCCTTGGCCCCTGGCATTTCGTTGCTTGGCGCCGTTGCAACCAGTATTTTCAGGGCGCTTCTCCCCAAGCGCGTCGCGGGACATACGATGACTTCGCGGCCATCTCGGACACCATCCAGGCTCTTACGCATCGAGGACTCAGCCGTGACCGCGCCAAAAGACATCGACCAACTCTGCATCAACACCATCCGCACCCTGAGTATGGATGCGGTGCAGGCGGCCAACTCCGGCCACCCCGGCACGCCGATGGCTTTGGCCCCGGTCGCCTACGCCCTCTGGCAAAACTTCCTGCGCTTCGATCCCGAGGATCCGATTTGGCCCGGCCGCGACCGCTTCATCCTGTCCAATGGCCATGCGTCGATGCTCCTCTACTCGATGCTCCACCTTTCCGGCGTCAAGGCGGTCAACAGCAAGTATGAAAGCCTGGGCGAACTATCCGTCAAGCTGGAAGACATCAAGCGCTTTCGCCAACTCGATAGCAAGTGCCCCGGCCATCCCGAATATCGCTGGACCTCCGGCATCGAGACGACGACGGGGCCGCTGGGCCAGGGCTTGGCCAACAGCGTCGGCATGGCCATCGCCGGCCGCTGGTTGGCCAGCCACTACAACAAGCCCGACTTCGACCTTTTCGACTACCGAACCTATGCCATCTGCGGCGACGGCTGCATGATGGAAGGCGTCTCCAGCGAGGCGGCGTCGCTCGCCGGCCATCTGCAACTCTCGAACCTCTGCTGGATCTACGACAACAACCACATCACCATCGAAGGCAATACGTCGCTGGCGTTCAGCGAGGACGTGGCCACGCGCTTCAGCGCCTACGGTTGGAACGTCAGCCGCGTCGGCGACGCCAACGACCTCGACATGCTCGACCGCGCCATCAAGGGCTTCCACAACACTACCGATCGGCCGACGCTCATCATCGTCGATAGCCACATCGCCTTCGGCGCCCCTAATAAGCAAGATACCAGCGGCGCCCACGGCGAACCGCTCGGCGAGGAAGAGATCAAGCTGACCAAGCGCGCCTACGGCTGGCCCGAAGACGCCAAGTTCCTGGTGCCCGATGGCGTCTATCAGCACTTCCAATCGCTGATCGGCAAACGCGGCAAGGAACTGCGCGCCACCTGGTACAAGAAGTTCGAGGACTACAAGAAGAAGTACCCCGCACTGGGCGAGCAGCTGGACATGATACAGCGCCGCGAACTGCCCGACGGCTGGGACAAGGACATCCCGACCTTCCCGGCCGACGCCAAGGGACTGGCCAGCCGCGATTCATCGAACAAGGTGCAGAACGCCATCGCCCCGCGCATCCCCTGGCTGCTCGGCGGCAGCGCCGACCTGGCCCCCTCGACCAAGACGTTGATGAAGGACGCCGGCAGCTTCGAGGCGCAAACGCCCGGCGGCCGGAACTTCCACTTCGGCATCCGCGAGCACGCGATGGGGTCAATCCTCAACGGACTCGCCCTGTCCAAACTGCGGCCCTATGGCAGCACGTTCCTCATCTTCAGCGACTATGGCCGGGCACCGATTCGCCTCAGTTCGCTGATGGAAATCCCGGTTATCTACATCTATACGCACGATTCCATCGGCGTGGGCGAAGACGGGCCGACGCATCAACCCGTCGAACAGCTATCGTCGCTGCGGGCCATCCCTGGCGTAACCGTGATTCGTCCGAGTGACGCCAACGAGGTGGCTGAAGCCTGGCGCGTGCTGCTGCACCACAGCCACGAGCCGGCCATCCTCGTACTCTCCCGGCAAGCGCTGCCAACGCTCGATCGCACGAAATACGCCGCGGCCTCCGGCGTCGCCAAGGGCGGCTATGTCCTCGCCGACGCCGCTGACGGCAAGCCGGACGTCCTCCTCATCGGCACCGGCAGCGAGGTTTCGCTCGTCGTGGGCGCCTACGAGACGCTTCAAAGCGAGGGCATCAAGGCGCGCGTCGTCAGCCTGCCGTCGTGGGAACTGTTCGAGAAGCAGCCGCCCGAATACCGCGCTCAGGTGTTGCCGCCCGAAGTGACGGCGCGCGTGTCGGTGGAGCAAGGCTCGGTGTTCGGGTGGGAGCGCTACGTCGGCATCACCGGGGCCAAGATCGGCATGCACACGTTCGGCTCGTCGGCGCCGCTCAAGGAACTGCAAAAGAAGTTCGGCTTCACGCCGGAAGCGGTGGTGGCCGCGGCGAAGGAGCAACTGAAGAAGACGAAGCGATAACTCATTGGCGAGCGGGGGGCGTAAGTCCCCCGGGGTTATCCACGGGGGGCTTACGCCCCCCGCTCGCCAAGCTATTTCGCGGTTAAGCACTTGGGGCCATCCTCATGACCAACTCCGAAAAAGCGCTCGAACTCGTGCGCGACGGCATGACGCTGGGCCTCGGCAGCGGCCGCGCCGCCACGGCGTTCATCCGCACCCTCGGCGAGCGCGTTAAGTCTGGGCTGCACGTCAAGGGGGTGCCCACCTCGCAAGCCAGCGCCACGCTGGCCACGCAGCTGGGCATCCCGCTGACGACGCTCGACGAGGTGGACCGCCTCGACATCGATATCGACGGCGCCGACGAGGTCGATCCCAACCTCAATCTCATTAAAGGACTTGGCGGCGCCCTCATCCGCGAGAAGATCGTCGCCGCCGCCAGCCGGCAGGTCATTATCCTCGTCGGCAGCGAAAAGCTGGTGTCGGTCTTGGGCGATCGGGGCGTGCTGCCCGTGGAAGTGGTGCCGTTCGCGCTGGCCCCGGTGCGCCGCCGCCTCACGGAACTGGGGATGCCGCCCAAGCTGCGCGAGGCCAACGGCAAGGCGTTCGTCACCGATAACGGCAACCGCATCCTCGATTGCCGCGTCCAGGCGATAAACGATCCGCCGCAATTGGAAGCGACGCTCTTGGGCATCGCGGGCGTGGTGGGGACGGGGTTATTTCTCGGCATGGCCGATCAGGTGATCATTCAAAATGGGGATCAAATTCAGGTTCGGCTAGGGGCCTAATGGGGACATACTGGTTACGAGTGGAGTGCAAGACCAAGTTTAGGTGTGGCCGCAACGACGAGGTGCAGTATGCCAACGCCAAAAATATCACGTAACGCCGATTGTCCGTGCGGCAGTGGCAAGAAATTCAAGCGATGCTGTTACCTCCGTTCGTTTGTGGCCGGGATGCCAAACCATCGGTCGGTTGCAGGGGACGGCGCGAGCCTCAAACTTGCCGACAGGCAACAAATTGAGTTGAAAGGAATCACGCGGGTTGGAATCGCGTACACCTTCGAGGACGCATCGTGCCGGGCTGAAGTAAATTACAGCTACCACGCGGGGACACTGATTATACTCGAAGACGGCTCGGCGATGCCCGCGGACTCTGTGCGGACGGGAATGCGATTTCGGCTGGAAATCGGCGGCGTTGCCACCGTTACGAATGTCGAGGCCCCGAAGCTTTGGCAGCCTCCTCCAGCCAAGCCCGACGAACATGGCAATTATATTCGCCGCGTCGTGGGACGGGTAAAATACACGGGCTTCTTGCCACGCATCGATTTGCATATTAGCGGCGAAACCATCAAGACAACGCCAGGGCATTTGTTTTGGTCTGAAACCAGGAGAGAGTGGCTGCCGGCCGACGCCCTGATGAAAGGAGAACTGCTTCGGGATCGACAAGGCTTTCCCTGCGCGTTGGAATGGAAAAGCGAATCTCGCTTCGAATTCACTGAACTTTATGGCCTAGAGGTCGAGGAACTTCATACTCTTTTTGTCGGAAAGAAGGCAGCTTGGACGCATAACGGGTTGGAAGGCGGTTGCCGGGTTCCGAAAGCCGCGATTCAAGAAGCCGTCGAAAGCGGAGAATTGAGTGTCACGAAGGCCGCCGGAGCGGGTGCCACTCGTCCTCAAAGACATCATGTCTTTCCCCCAGCAGAACGGGAATGGTTTCGCCAGCGCGGTGTAAATATCGACCGTTATACCTTGCCGCTAGATGAAGGCACGCACGGCGCCTTGCACTATGGCGGTGGACCAGGCAAGGGTGGCGGTTTTTGGAACAATGAAATCATGGGCCGGCTTTTGGCTCAAGGAGCCACGGCTGGGCGGCAGCTTACGCCCCGCGAAATACTCTTCACGGGCGCACAAATGCGCCGCCAATTTGCACCTGAAGTGAAAGCGATACCCTATCGCGCACCTTGAAAGGACAATTATGAACGCTAATCCAACTACCTGGCAAGGCGATTGGAATTCCCGCGTCAGGCAAGATGTCCGCGCTCAAGGGTGCGAAACTGTAAACGACTTTCTTCGGCGATATCCAAGCGAACCCTATCATAAGGTCGCAAGGAGGCTGCCAGGCAATGTTGCAGCTGTGCAGTTGGTCCTTCTTCAATTTCAAGAAGCGTTTCAAAATGGTTCGATCCGAAACGCTGCAAGAGATTGTTTGGCCCGCGAAATTTGCTTGAATCTGAAACGTGGTTGGGGCCGCGGTATGCGAGTAGATTTTCACACGGCCGGAGCGTATGCCAGCTGGGTTTGCTCGTTGGAATTTCGCACAGGCGCTCCTGAGCTTCGAAAAGTAGGAGAAGAGGTATGGAAAGCGCTCGTGCAAAAAAATCCTAAAGAAGGTTGGCTACCTTCAGGCCCCGACGATCCTTTGATCGTAGCAGCCTTCGATCAAGCATGGCCCGAACTGCCCCCAAAAACGAGAATTTCGCATCGATCGCTGGCCTTTTGTCCGCAGTGTTCGGCTGTGCTCACGCCACCGGGCGACACAGATCGCGAACAAGTATGTCCGCATTGTAGTTACCGAATTACGCTGACTTGAACGAGAAAAAGGAATTGCCGGCAACTCATCCTACTATGTTTCAGCAATTCCGTGATGAAAGGAGCAATGAAATGCAACTGGGAATGATCGGTCTGGGCCGCATGGGCGGCAACATGGTGCTGCGTCTGTCGAAAGCCGGCCATCAGTGCGTGGTCTACGACCGCAGCGCCGAGGCCATCAAGGACATCGTCGCCAAGAGCGGCAATAAGGCCGTCGGCGCCTCGTCCGTCGAAGACCTCGTCAAGAAGCTGACGCCGCAACGCGCCGTGTGGCTCATGGTGCCGGCCGCCGTCGTCGATAGTTCCATCCACGAATTGGCGCCGCTGTTGCAGAAGGACGACATCCTGATCGACGGCGGCAACTCGTACTACATCGATGACATCCGCCGCTCGAAAGAACTGACGCCCAAGGGCATCCACTACCTCGACGTCGGCACCAGCGGCGGCGTCTTCGGCCTGGAGCGCGGCTACTGCATGATGATCGGCGGCCACGAGTCGGCCGTGAAGCACCTCGATCCGATTTTCAAGGCGCTGGCACCTGGCCGGGGCGAAGTCGAACGCACCCCCGGCCGCGAAAAGCTCGGCGGCACCTCCGAGGAAGGCTATCTGCACTGCGGCCCGCCCGGCGCCGGCCACTTCATCAAGATGGTCCACAACGGCATCGAGTACGGCATGATGGCCGCCTATGCCGAGGGCCTGAACATCATCAAGCACGCCAACATCGGCAAGACCGACCGCGCCCACGACGCCGAGACGACGCCGTTGCGCGAGCCGGAACACTTCATGTACGACTTCAACCTGGCCGACGTGGCCGAGGTCTGGCGCCGCGGCAGCGTCGTCGCCTCCTGGCTCCTCGACCTGACAGCGGCTTCCCTGGCGGGCGATCCGCAGCTGAAGAAGTTCGCCGGCCGCGTCAGCGACTCCGGCGAAGGCCGCTGGACCCTGCTCGCCGCCATCGACCAGGGCACGCCGTCGCCGGTACTCAGCGCCGCTCTCTATCAGCGCTTCACCTCGCGCGGCGAAGACGAATTCGCCACCAAGCTGCTGTCGGCGATGCGCTTCCAGTTCGGCGGTCATCACGAGAAAGAGTCGTAAAAACCAATGGTTTAGCCGCGACCCCGCTCGCCAGTCCGATACTCACTGGAGAGGCACCCCGGTATGACCGCGACGCTATCCCCCAACATGCTGACGGCCGGCATCACCGAAACGCTCTATCCGCAACCCTGCACGCTCGTCATCTTCGGCGGTAGCGGCGACCTCGCCCACCGCAAGCTGCTGCCCGCCATCTACAACCTGGCGCTGGACGGCATCCTGCCCACGAACTTCGCCGTCGTCGGCTTCTCCATGGACGAATACGACGACGCCAGCTTCCGCAACCGCGCCAAGGATGGCATCGAGAAATTCTCGCGCCGGCCTATGGTTCCCGTCCACTGGCCCGACTACGAGCGCTCGCTGTTTTACGTCAAGGGATCGTTCAAGGATGCCGAGGCGTATCAGCGGCTCAAGGCCAAGCTCGAAGAAATCGAGCCGCCGCTGGGCATCCCCGGCAACCGCGTCTTCTACCTGTCGATCCCGCCGAGCCTGATCGACCTGTGCGTGACGCAACTGCAAGCGGCCGGTCTGGTCCGGCCGCCCGCCGAGCCGCCCTTCTCGCGCATCATCGTCGAGAAGCCGATCGGCCGCGATCTCGAAAGCGCCCGCGAGGTCAACAACACCGTCTCGAAGGCGTTCGACGAAAGCCAGATTTTCCGCATCGACCATTATCTGGGCAAGGAAACCGTTCAGAATGTCATGGTCATGCGCTTCGCCAACAAGATCTTCGAGCCGCTGTGGAACAACCGCTACGTCGATCACGTGCAGATCACGGTGGCCGAGGAAGAAGGCGTCGGCACGCGCTCGCGTTACTACGAGGAAGCGGGCGCCCTGCGCGACATGGTGCAAAACCACATGCTCCAGTTGCTGGCAACCATCGCCATGGAGCCGCCCTGGGCCAACACCGCCGACGTGGTCCGCGATTTCAAGCTCGCCGTCTTGAACTGCCTGCGGCCCATCGGCGAGCGCGAGGTCGATAAGTTCGTGGTCCGCGCCCAGTACGGCCCCGGTTTCGAGCATGGCACCGACGTGCCGGGCTATCGACGCGAGGACGGCGTCAAGGCCGAATCGACGACCGAAACCTACGTCGCCTTGAAGCTCTTCGTCGATAACTGGCGCTGGAGCGGCGTGCCCTTCTATCTGCGCACCGGCAAGCGCTTGCCGAAGCGGGCTAGCGAGATCGCCATCATCTTCAAGGAAGTGCCCGAGGTCCTGTTCAACGTGAATCCGCAGGCGCCCGTCGAGGAAAACGTCCTCGCCCTGCGCATCCAACCGGACGAGGGATTATCTCTGCGCATCTGCGCCAAGTTGCCGGGGCCGAAGGTCAAAATCTACCCGGTAAAGATGGACTTCCGCTACGGCACCACCTTCGGCGAACAGTCGCCGGAAGCCTACGAACGTCTCTTACTGGACGTGATGGCGGGCGACGCTACGCTGTTCATGCGCCGCGACGCCGTCGAGGCGTCGTGGAAGTTCGTGACCAACATCTTGAATCACTGGCAGCACAGCGGCACGCGCTGGCTGCCGGAATACCCGGCCGGCACCTGGGGGCCGCTGGAGTCCGACAAGCTGATTCAAGCCGATGACCGCAAATGGAGGACGCTATGAGCGCGCCAACCGTGGATCGCCAGCGCCATTCGACCCAGCCGAAGCCGGTCAACGTCGCCGCCATCGAGCGCGAGTTGGCGAAGTTGCTGTTCGACGCCCAGGCCGACGCGAACGACGACGTGCCGCCGGCGATCACCCGCGCCGTCATGTCGAACCTGATTATATTCTGCGCTAGCCAGGAGCAGGCCAAGACGCTGCCGCAGGAGATCGCGCTGATCGTCGAGCAGCATCCGGCGCGGGCGCTGCTCCTGATCGGCGACGAGAAGGCGGGCGGCTCCGAGATCGACGCCAGCGTGTCGGCCCACTGCCACTACGTCTCGGGAGGCCGGCAGGTCTGTTCGGAACACGTCACCGTCTCGGCCACCGGCGACGCCATCCGCCGCCTCCCTTCCGCGACCCGGTCGCTGTTGATCGGCGACCAGCCGACGGCGCTCTGGTGGGCCAACAACGAGGTGCCGCCGCCAATGGGCGGCGACATCTTCAACGAACTGTCGCGCATGGCCGACCAGGTCATCTACGAAAGTCTCGGCTGGCTGGAACCGGCGCGCGGCGTCCTCATGACGGCCGAGTGGGGCGCCGCCGAGGAGAACAACCAAGTCCTCGCCGATCTGCAATGGCGGCGCTTGAAGGGCTGGCGTCGGCTCATCAGCCAGTCGCTAGCCCCGGAGGTGGTGTCCGACGCGCTGGCGACCATCAACGAAATGCACGTGGAGCATGGGCCGCACGGTTTGCCGCAAGCCTGGCAGCTGGTCGGCTGGCTGGCGGCGCGGCTCGGCTGGCAACCCGCGGGCGGCCAAGTCAAGCAAGACAAAGAGATCACCTGGGGCTTTCAATCGTCGCACGGGCCGATCAAGATTTCGATCCTGCGCCATCCGCAGGGACCGCCGCAGGTCGAGCGTGTGCGTATCGGTTGGAAAGCCAAGACTGGCCCCACGACGGCCGACTTCACCATCGCGGCGCCGGGACGTTTGCAAGCCGTCATCGGCGATAGCCCGCCGCGGAGTCTGCTCTCCCCCGAACCGACGCGGGCGGAACTGGTATCGAAGCAGCTGCCGGATCTGAACCGCGAAGCCGTCTTCCGCGAAACATTGCTGCACTCCGGCAGCATGGCACGGGCGCTGCTGTAAGCGGAAGACGCGAAACGTAAACAATTCGCGGTTACACGATATCTCCCAAAGGACGGTGCCTCATGCCTCCCACCATCCGCATCCTGGCCGACAAGGAACAAGTGAGCCAGGCCGGCGCCGACGGCTTCGTCCGCACGGCCGAACAAGCCATCGCCGAGCGCGGCCAGTTCGTCGTCGCACTCTCCGGCGGCTCGACGCCGCAACATCTGTTCGAGATGCTCGCCGAACCGCTCTTCCGCGACCGCGTCGATTGGCAACACGTCCACTTCTTCTGGGGCGACGAACGCTCGGTGCCGCCCGACAACGCGGAATCGAACTACCGCATGGCCCACGAAGCGCTGCTGTCGAAAAT
>JBBSES010000025.1:0-17205 GCA_038239465.1 Gemmatales bacterium | reverse complement strand
GCCTGAAAAATACTGTACATCGTACTGAACATCGAGCTTCGTTAAACGGTATTGGCGTTTGCCCCCAGAGAAAGTAAACACAGGGGGCTAACGCCCCCCGCTCGCCCACTAAGCACTTATTTTAATGCGGATTGAGAACATGCGTAAGAAGAGATGACTACTCAACCTCAAGGATGCCAAACCGGGGTGCGTCGGTGCAAGGGCGGTTTGGGGGAGACGCGAAACGTAAACAAAACCTCTCACCCCTCCAGCGGCCCCATGAGTGTCCCATCGGGGCAACCCGCTTCGAGGTACGCTTGCAGCATGACCTGCGCCGCCACGCGGTCGCGGCGTGCCTTACGCTTCTTGTGCGTCAGTCCCGCGTTCCAGAGATGGCTTTCCGCTTCCACCGTCGAGAAGCGCTCGTCCGCGTAGACGACCGGCAACCCGGTGGCCTGGGTTAATTGGGCGCCGAAGCGCCGCGCCTCGACGGCCTTTTGGCCCTCGACGCCGCTGAGGTGAATGGGCAGGCCGACGACCAGGGCGACGATGGCCTCCTTCTCCACCAACTCACGGTAGAAGCGGGCGTCGGCGTCGCGGCCGCGGCGTTCGTAGGTCGTCAGCGGAAAGGCGAACTTGCGGTCGGCGTCGCTGACCGCGAAGCCGACGCGGACGGTACCGTAATCGACGCCCAGCAGTCGGCCCGGACCGGTCACAGGTATTTCTCCAGCCCCTTCTTTTTCAGCGTTTCGACCAGCTGCTTGACCGTCCCCTCGTCTCGACGGTCGGCCACCAAGGTCACGTCGCCGTCCTGCACGATGAGGAGATTCTCGACGCCCACGGTGGCAATCAGATGGCCGGCGTCGGCGACGACGAGCGTGTTGCGTGTCTTCAAGCCACAGTGCGGGCCGAGGACGGTGTTGCCGTCGGCGTCCTGCGGGTGCATGCGCTCCAGGGCGAGCCAGCTGCCGACGTCGTCCCAGCGGAACGGCGCTTGCACGACCAGCACTTCGGGCGCCTTTTCCATGACGGCGAAGTCGATGCTGACCTTATCGAGCGCCTCGTACTCTTGACGCAGCACGGCCTCGCCTTGCGGCGTGCCCCAGGCGAGGGCGATGCGCTGCACGGCGGCAAACAACTTCGGCTGCTGCTGGCGCAGGGCATCGAGGATCGTAGCGGCTTTCCAAACGAAGATGCCGCTATTCCAGTAATACGTGCCGGAAGCGACGTACTTTTCGGCCAGGTCGGCGGCCGGCTTTTCCTTGAACTGCTGCACGCGATAGACCGGCACCCCCTGTCGGCCAGGGATTTCCTGGCCGCGCTGAACGTAGCCGTAGCCGGTCGAGGGATAGGTCGGCGGGATACCGAAAGTGATCAGCGCCTGGGGGTGTTCTTCGGCCAAAAGTTCGGCGGCGCCGGCGGCGCGGCGGAACTCTTGCACCGGCTCGATGACGTGGTCGGCCGGCATCACGAGCATGGTGGCCGATGGATCTTGCCGACCGATTAGCGCCGCTCCCAAACCGATGCAGGCTGCCGTGTCGCGGCCGCACGGTTCGCCGATGACGCGCTCGGCGGGCAGCGATGGCAGTTGTTCGCGCGCCGTGTCGCGGTGCATTCCCGCGGTGATGACCCAGGTGCGCTCGGCCGGCACTTGCGCCTCGATGCGATCTTGTGCTTGTTGGACGAGCGAACGGTCGCCGGTCAGCGTCAAAAATTGCTTGGGGCGTTTGACGCGGCTGCGCGGCCAAAAGCGCGTGCCGCCGCCGCCGGCCATGATGAGTGCGTGAAGCATGGGGAATCCTCCGTGACCCGATTTGTTTACGTTTCGCGTACTCCGCGCTCGGGGCGCTTACGCGACCCCGCTCGCCAGGTATGTTGGCCCCGTTACGCGCGGCAATTGCCGTACTTTAGCCGCCAGTTCCGCCGCGTCCAAGGCGAATAGCGGGCTGATTTCGACCGGCACTGACACATGGCCGTCAGCGCCGCGCGGCACCTCGACGCCGGCGCTCGTCAACCAGTCGCCGGCCAGGTCGATGAGCGCTTGCCGCACCGTCGCGGGCGAGTCCGGCCCTGTCGCGTTCTTCAACGGCTCGAATTCCTCGCGGCGGCTGGTTTCGACCACGGTCCAGCGGTCGGCCAATGGCAACACGTCGAAGACGAACATCTCGAACTTCAGGGCGTTCTCCGTCTCCGGATGACAGAGTTGCCCGGCGGCGTCGAGGCACGGCACCTTCTTGCGGGCGACGTGGAAGGGGATTCTCGTTGATCCCTGCGTCACGCGCGTCAGGAAATCGACGCTGAAAACGTGAATCGCCGGGCTGCCGGTCCAGAGGCGCAGCTGTCCCTGCGCGTCGGTTTGCTCGGCGAGGTCTTGGGGAAGATCGGAATACTCGATGATGGTACAACGGCCATCGACCATGACGAGGACGCCGAGCTTGTCCCCCGGTGAACGCTTGGGAACCACCTTCGACGACGCCTCGGCATCGGCCAAAATGTGATGCCCGAGGAACACCGGGTCGGCGACCTTGACGAGCGGGTTATCGACCTGGAAGTAGAAGACGTGACGAATGCCCTGGCCGCGCAGCTGATCGAGCAGGCCGCTGTCGGCCAATGCGGTGAGGGTGCCGCCGTGGCCGTTGGGCGCCGTAAACAATCGCCCCGGCGCTTCGAGCAACAGCTGCCCCGTTTGTAGATCAAGTGCCGGCATGGTGCCCTGGCGGAAGAAGGCCACCTCCTCCGCGGGCAGGCCGAAATGCTGGTGTTGCGCGAAGAAATCGCGCGTCTCGGTGTCGGTGGCGTGGCTGGTCATGACCAACAGCGGCACCGGCTTGCCGTGCTTGCGGCGCAGGGCAAATACCTTCTCGGCGTGGACTTGAAAGAGGCTCTTGCCGCTGACTGGCCCGACGGCGAACATGCCCTTGGGATGCTCGAAGCCGAGGCGGCTCCCCTGGCCGCCAGCGACGACGAGCGCCGCCACCTCGCCGCGGGCCAACGCTTCCTCGCCGCGCATTCGCGCCGCGACGTCGTCCTGGCCGGCGCGCACTACCGGGACCGGCTCAATTTTTTCCGGCGCCGGCAGCGGGAAGACTTTGTCGCGCTGGCGGTAGAGTTCCTGGATGTGGGCCAGGTCGATGGCCTGCAATTGTTCGACCAGCACTCCCTGGCCGACGGGGTCGAGACGCTCCCAATCGTCGAGGACGTGCGCTTGCCCGTGTGCATCCAGGTGTTTCAGCAGGTCGGCGGATACGGTCGGCATGGCGAACCTCAAAACATGAACTTCAAGCCGTCGTAAGCCAGGGCCACGTTCGGGGGCAACGTCCGGCTGACCGCTTCGTGTTCGACCTCGTGGCTCATGTGCGTCAAGTACGCCTGCCGCGGCTTCAACGAGGCGATGACTTCCAGCGCCTCGGGCACGCTGAAATGCCCCGGATGCGGCGCCGCCCGTAATGCATCCAGAACCAAAACATCTAGTCCTTCCAGCAGTCGCCAGCTGCGGGCCGGGATGCGATTGACGTCGGTGCAATAGGCCACGTTATCGACGCGGAAGCCAAACACGTCGAAATGGGCGTGGTCCAGCGGTATCGGCGTCACGCGCTCGTCGAGGACCATGAACGGCTCCTCGGTGATGCGATGAAAGCGCATCTTGGGCACGTAACCCATCGGCAATTGTTGTGCCTCGGCCTTGAAGGCGTAGGAAAATACCTCGCGGATTTTGGCCTCGACCTCGGCCGTGCAGAAGAGCGGCATCGGCCCGCCGAGGTGCCGGCAGAGCGGCCGCACGTCGTCGAGGCCATAGAGGTGATCGACGTGGTAGTGGGTGTAGAGGACCGCGTGAACGGCGCCGATCTTCTCGCGCAGCAGCTGCAAGCGCAGCTCCGGCGACGTGTCGATGAGGATGTTACCGGCGGGCAGGCCGATGAGGACGGAGCAGCGATAGCGGCTATTGCGCGGGTCGGTCGAGGTGCAGGTGGAGCAGGCACAGCCGATCATGGGCACGCCGACCGACGTGCCAGTGCCGAGGAAAGTGAAGGAGCGCGTGCCGGCCATCGGGCCTCGCGGGGGTGGCTGTAGGAGCGGAAGCGACGATGGGGATATGATAACAAAATGTCGGATGTGGCGAGCGGGGGGCGTAAGCCCCCCCGTGGATTTCCGGGGCAAATCCACGGGGGGCTTACGCCCCCCGCTCGCCAAGAAATGCCCTACAACTCCGCCGGCCCCGCGACGCCGCCGGTGTATTTCTCGTCCACGGCGGCATGGCCCGTCAGTACTTCCGCCTTGTAGCCGCCCTTGGCGCGGAAATAGAAGATCAGGAACAGGTAGCCGAGGGCCATGATGGCCGGGACGGCGGCGGTATAGGTCAGCGCCATGCGGCCGCCGTATAGCCCCGCTTCCTTGACCGGCGCGCGATCCTGGGCGGCGAATCCCCGCGACGTGCCCCACCAGGCGTCGAGCGTTTGCAGATTCTTGTCGTCGCTCAGGCTTCTGCCGCTCTTCTGTAACGCCGCGACATCGTTCGACAATTTTTCGCCGTTATCTTCGAGGGTGCCCACCTTGGCGCCGTCGAGTCCCGCGATTTCCGGGAAGAACAGGAAGCGATTGGCGTGCTCGGCCTTAAAGCGTTCGTAGGCCGCTGGGTCGAGGCGTTCCAGCTTCTCCTTGGCGAAGAAGTCCTGCTTGTAGCCGATGCCAGGACCGCCGAGCAGACCGGCCGACAACATGCCGACGCCGCCCACGGCGCCCAGCGTCAAAGCGCCGCCGCGCGGGAATTGCTCCGAAACGACGCCGAGCATGGTCGGCCACAGGAACGTTTTGCCGAAGCCGTAAACCGTGGCAGCAAGTACGACCAGCAAAGCACCCTGCGCCTGCCCCAGCATCAGCAGGCCCAAGGTGCCGAGGACGGAACTGCAAAAGAGCAGGCCAAGCGGCGATATCTGATGGACGATCGGCCCCGCGAAGAAGCGCAGCACGAACATCAACCCCGAAGTCCAGATGAACAGCATCAGGCCATAGTTCTTGTTTTCGAGGATGGTGCCGGTGATCTTGCTGATCCAGCTATCGGTGCCGAGTTCGACGTAGCCGACCATGGCGTGCAGGACGAGCAGCAGCAGCAGAATGGGCGACGCGAATTCGAGGAGCATGTCGCCCAGCGTGACACCGGACGCCGCCGCCTCGGAGCGCGGGAAGGTCTTGCCGAGCATCAGCACGCCATAGGCGACCGTCGGCACGAGGAAGGCGCAGATTTGCACCTGCCAGGGTACGTTGCCGATGAAGTTGAACGTCAATCCGAGGAGTGCCCCGAGGATAAGTCCGCCGGGCCACCCGGCATGAAGGATGTTGAGCCAGTGCGTTTTCTCGTTGGGATAGAGCGTGGCCGTCAGCGGGTTGATGACCGCCTCGCAGGTGCCGTTGCCCAGCGCGAACAGGAACATGGCGATGTAAAGGCACCAGTAGGTGGCGTCCTTGCCGTAGGCTTGAAAGACCGGCCCGGCAGCGAGCGTCACGACGCCGCTGCTAAAGTGCAGCACGAAGGCGATGACCATGAGGGGGCCATAGCCGACGCGGTCGGCGAGGAAGCTGAAAAAGATGATGGTGATGCCGAAGCCGACGAGACCGCCGCCGGTGATGAGGCCCAGTTCGCTCATGGTGAAGCCGAACTGCTTGCTCCACTCGCCGAGGATGGCCCCGCGCACCGAGAAGCCGATGCCCGCCGCGATGAGCGTCAGGAAGCTGGCCCAAAAGAGCGCCTTGTCGTTCGAGTTCTTCATCCGCGAAAGCTCCGGTCGCAACGGGGGAGAGGAGAGTCTTCGATCACTACGCTTCGGTATCATCCGCGCGTGGCGAAGTCAAACAATTCCTGAAATAACGCGAAAACGCCGCGAGGGTCACACCCCCCGCGGCGTCCAGTTTCATCGCACTCCGTCCAACCCAATCACGCCGCTTGCGGCACCAACTCCGGCTCCGGTTCCGCCTCGACCATCGGCGCCATCGGCATCGCTTCGGGCATCACTTCTTGATGGACGACCGGCGGTTCCACGACCACCTCCGGCGCGACGACCATCGCATCCGGCACGACGGCTTCCGGCGCCGGCACTTCCTCCGGTTGCATCTCCGGCAAATCGCTCAGCCCGGAGATTTGTTTGACGAGGTAGCAGGGCACGCGCGTCCGCACCTCGGCCACGGGGTCGTCGAGCGTGAGGAAATCGCCGTTGTTCTCGGTTACGGTCAGGCCCGGTTGCTCGTCCGGCACGACGGCAAGCGCGCAGCCGCACTCCAGGTCGGTGACGCTCACCTTTTGACCTACCCGCAATCGCTTCGTGACGCTGGCCATGCTGTTCGTTCCTTCCCTGGAAAGAAGACTAGCCGCACACCGGCCGGGCCGTCCGGTGTCGGTCGCGGACACGCGCCGCCCGTGGGGAGCGTCAGAATCGTGAAGATCGCGTGTCGCGTCAAGGGCAGAAATCGGCGCCGGCCGCCAAGACCGTGGCAGCGGCGGCGAAGAACGAGTTGCGCCCTTCCCGTTCTTCTTCGGGGCCGCAATTGCTACCATGACATGGAAGTAAGTTCCCCGGACGAACGCCGCGGCCGAGAGCCGATCCATGCCGACCAAGAATCTGATGTTGTTCATCGCCCTCAGCTTCACCTTCATGTGCGGCTGGCTGTACTTTCAACACTTCATGGGCTGGGGAGGGCGTGTTCCCGACCAGGCCAAACCGCCGCTTCCGCCCGTGGTCAAGGCCGTCCCGCCCGTCCCGCCGTGGCCGTTCCCCGGTCAAAAGGAACGGGAACGCGAGGCCATGCGGGGCATCTCCGACCGCTTGCTGCTGACGCCCAACCCCGTCGCCAACGCCTTCGGCATGTCGCTCTTCGAGATAGCGACGCTCGACAGTTCTTGGCCCCCCGTTAAACCGGAGCCGCCGAAGATCGTCGAGCCAAAGATCGAACACTACACCCTCGGCGCGGAAGGGTACAAGCTGAACGTCGAGCTGACCAACCGCGGCGGCGGCGTCGAGCGCGTCACCCTGAATCAATTCCTGGCCGCCGACCAGTGGGGCCGGCCCGCGCCCAACGACAAGAAGCTCGACCTCGTCCCCGGCGTCGGCGATCCCTCGCACCTGCTCTTCCTCTATCAGAAGCCCGACGACAATCGGCCCGTCGATACGCTCGGCAAGCGCGTCTGGGAACTCGATACCCACGAACACAACCCCGACGCCGATGAGCAGAAGATCGTCTTCACCACCAAACTGCCCGAACAAAAGCTGCGCTTCACCAAGACGTTCACCCTCAAGCGCGGCGAGTACCACGTCGGCCTGGCGGTCAAGATCGAGCGCTATGAAGATCCCGGCGCCGGGGCCGGCAAGGTGAAGTATCAACTCACCGGCGCTCACGGCCTGCCCATCGAGGGGGAGTGGTTCACCTACATCTATCGCAACGCCCTGGTCGGCTGGCTCGACAACAAGGGCGGCGGCTGGCGGCATCTGGATAGCTCGACGCAAATCTCGCACTGGAACGGCGGCGACCTGCAGCCGCGCGGCGACAAGGCGCTCATCTACGGCGCCATCGCCGTGCAGTATTTCGCCTCGGTGGTGGCCGTGGACAACGAGCAGGAGAGCCGCGATTTCCTGCAGGCGATTCGGCCGACGCTCGAAGCCGCCGCCGTCAAGGGCCGCATCAAGGCGCGAACACAGGACTCCTTCGTACTGGCCACCTCGGGCGCCAGCAGCATCACCTTCAAGCTGGCCGACATCCCCGGACTCAAGGAACAACTGCGCGACCTCACCGAAGGGCAGGGCGTCGCCGTCGTCTGGACCATGCGCGGCGACGACTTCGTCGCCACCTCTCTGCGCAGCGAGTCGGAAACCAATCCGCTGTTCTTCGACGACGTCACCGTCCGCCTCATCAGCGAACCGTTGACGCTGAACGCCGGCCAGAGCGTCGAACACAAGTACGTCCTCTACAACGGGCCGGTCAAGGTCCGCCAGCTGGGGCAACTCACCGGCGACCGGGCCGTCGATCCGCAGCTGGTCGAACGCTACGAGGACCTGCTCAACCTCAACACACTGACCGACTATCAATCGCCCGGTTGGGCCGGCAGCTTTTCCAGCGGCATCGGCCTGACGTACCTGGTTATCAAATTCACGAACCTGATGCACTGGCTGCTGCACACCCTGCACGGGCTGGTGCCGTACTACGGGTTGAACATCATCATGCTCACGGTGATGGTGCGCGGCATCATGTTCCCTATCAGCCGCCGCCAGATGCACAACCAGGTGACGATGCAGGAGAAGATGGCCAAGCTCAACCCCGAGGTCAAGAAACTCGAGGAGAAGTACAAGGGCGACTTCAACGCCTTCAACCAGGCCAAGACCGAAGTGTACTCGCGCAACGGCATCAATCCCATGAGTACGCTCGGCGGCTGTCTGCTACTGTTCGCGCAGATGCCGATTTTCCTGGGGCTGTACTACGCCTTGCAGGAGAGCATCCACTTCCGCTTGACGCCGTTTCTGTGGATCGAGAATCTGTCCGCGCCCGACATGATGAAGTGGTGGGGCGAGCAGATTCCCATGATCAGCACGCCGGCGTCGCAGGGAGGCTTCCTGTACTTGGGGCCATTCTTCAACCTGCTGCCGATCGTGGCGGTCCTGTTGACGCTCGTGCAGCAGAAGATCATGATGCCCAAGCCGCCGCCGGGGCAAAAACTCGACGAGCAGCAGGAAATGCAGCAGAAGATGATGAAGTACATGATGGTCGTCTTCGGCTTCATGTTCTACAAGATGGCGGCGGGGCTGGTGATCTACTTCATCGCGTCGAGCAGCTGGGCGTTGGCCGAGCGCAAGCTGTTTCCGCCGCCGAAGGTGACGACGGTGGGTGGCGCCGCGCCGCCGCCCGGCCCGTCCGACAACGGCGACAAGGGCCGGCCGAAGTCGCGCGGCCCGCGTTCCGGCATCGGCAAATCGAAGTCGTCCCGCGACCGCAAGGAGCCGGAGAACAACGGCACGTTGCAAAAGCTGAAAAGCTGGTGGGAAGAAGTGCTGGAGCAGGCGAAGAAGAAGTGATGATGCGGCCGGTTATCTTCCGAGCCGAGCAGAGGACGACCGGGCCAATGGATCCTCCTTCCGGCTCCCCTCCCCTTGAGGGGAGGGGTGGGGGGTGGGGTTTTAGGCTGCTCAACCCCACCCCTCCCCTCAAGGGGAGGGGAGAATACAGGTCGCGTTTGCCGCGCGGCTGCCAATAATTCCCCCATCGAACGAATTTTGCATCTTTGCCTGGACGCGGTGGGTAGGAGTAGATATGCCGCGTCATTTTCGTCGCCGGCTCTCGAAGGGTTTTTCCGATGGCCGATCTTTCCGAACAGGGTGTCAACGGAACGGGGGACGACGCCCGCGCCGCCAAACAAACCGTCCTCCGGCAGAAGGTGCAATCGCTGCGCCTGCCGACGCACGTCCACGCCGGTTCCTCGGCGAACTCTCGGCTGCCCTGGCTGCTCAGCGGCATCCTGGCCGTCAGCACGCTGGCCTTCGGCACCCTGTACCTCCTGGAAAAGCAGACCGCCCACCCGCTGCAAGCCGCCCCCGCGGCAACGACCGGGGCGGGCGCCGACAGCGCTTCCGGTCCCGTCGCCGACGTGGGCGATGCCGTCCTGGAATCGAAGGGATACGTCATCCCCGTCCATCAAATTCAGGTCAGCCCGCTGGTCGGCGGCCGGCTCGTCGATTTGAACGTCCTCGAAGGCATGCGCGTCAAGGAAGGGGCCATCCTCGCCCAGATCGAAACCATCGACTACCAGGCCGACGTCAACCGCCTGCGTGGGCAGTACGACGGCGCCTGGCAGCGCTGGTTCGAGTTGGTGAACGGCTCGCGGCCCGAGGAGATCAAGCAGGCGCAGGCCGAACTGGAAGAGGCCGACGCCAACCGCCGGCAGATGCTGCTCGACTGGGAGCGCAATCAAAAGCTGCGCGGCGATGCCCTGTCGCGCAAGGATTTCGAGTTGGCCGAGTCGGGCTTCAAGGCCGCCGACAAGCGTCTGGAGCAGAAACGGCAAATGTATCGCCTGATGGTCGAAGGGCCGCGGCAAGAGAAGATCGACGCCGCCTTCGCCGATATGGACGTGATCTTGGCCGACCTCGTCAAGGCCGAGTGGCGCCTCGACAACTGCACCGTGCGCTCGCCGATCTCCGGCACCATCCTCACGAAAGGCAAGTCGCTGGAGAAGGGCAGCACGGTCAACCCGGTCGCCTTTTCCAACGGCGTCGCCGCCAGCTTGTGCGACATGGCCGATCTCTCCGACCTGGAAATCGAACTGAAAATCCAGGAGCGCGACATCGCCAAGGTGCGCACCAATCAGCCGTGCAAGGTCCGCTCCGAAGCCTACCCCGACCGCGTCTACGATGGCTTCGTCTCGCGGCTCATGCCCATCGCCGACCGCTCCCAGGCGGCGTTGCCCGTGCGCGTCAAGGTGATGGTCCCCGAAGCGGAGCAGGGGCTGTACCTGCGGCCGGAAATGGGGGTCGTGGTTTCTTTCCTCAAAAAATAGTCCAAAGTCCAAAGTCGTTTCCGTGTCTTCGACCTTGGACTTTGGGCTTTGGACTTTGGACTTTGGACTATGTCTGATCCCATCGTCCGCGTGGACAACGTCAGCAAGTTCTTCACGCGCGGCAGCGAGCGCATCGAAGTCCTCGACGACTTGAGCCTTAGTATGGCCGAGGGCGATTTCCTCGCGCTCATGGGGCCGAGCGGCTCCGGCAAGACGACGCTCTTGAACCTCATCGCCGGGCTCGATCGGCCCAGCGAAGGAGACATTCACGTCGGCGCCGACCTGATCTCGCGCCTTAGCGAAGCGGCCCTCGCCCATTGGCGGACGCGGCATATCGGTTTCATCTTTCAGTTCTATCACCTGTTGCCGGTACTGACGGCCTACGAGAACGTCGAATTGCCGTTGCTCCTTTTGCCATTGGGCACGGCGCAGCGGCGCCAGCAAGTGGAAACGGCGCTCGACCTCGTCGGCCTGTCCGACCGCATGCGCCATCGTCCGGGGCAACTGTCCGGCGGCCAGCAGCAGCGCGTCGGCATCGCCCGCGCCATCGTCACCGATCCGACGCTGCTCGTCGCCGACGAACCGACCGGCGACCTCGACGCCAAATCGGCCGGCGAGATCCTCGATCTGCTCGGCGAACTGCAGCAGACGATGCAAAAGACCATCCTCATGGTGACGCACGACCCGCGCGCCGCCCAGCGAGCGAGCCGCATTTTGCATCTGGACAAGGGGCGTTTGGTGACGGATGGGCCGGCCGAGGTAACCGCTGGTGGCCCACCCGAGACGGCGATTCGCGCGGATCGGCCGCCGGGGGTGCGGTAAGTCTTTGGTTCCTCGTTCCCAGGCTCCGCCTGGAAATGCCTTCCCCGAGGCTCCGCCTCGTCGGTGTTTCGAACGTCCCCCGTATCGTCAGAAATTCCGCGAGGCAGAGCCTCCAGGAAGTGGGTTCCCAGGCGGAGCCTGGGAACCAGAAGGAATGAGGTTCACCATGTTCTACTTCTTCCTCATCGTCGCCGGCTTGATCGGCCTCGCCCTGCTGACGTTGCCCCTGTTCTTCAGCGTCCTCTACGGCGCCCAATTCGCGCTCAATAACATCGACGCCGGCCGCGGGCCGCGCTTCCTGCTCGTCATGCTCAAGAGCCTCGGCCGCAATCGGCTGCGCACGTCGCTCACCTTTATCGCCATCTTCGTCTTCGTCTTCATGATTACCGGCATCTGGTCGATCCTCTCCTTCCTGTCGGCCGTCACCGAGGAGAAGAGCAAGGATTTGAAGGCGATTGTCACGGAGAAGCATCAGCTGCCGAGCCAGATGCCCTTCGCCTACGCGCAATCGATCAGCCGCGAAGTGCAGTCCATGCCCGAAGGCCAACGGCCGCGCGACGACGATCTCATGACCTGGCAGTTCTACGGCGGCACGCTCGATCCCACGAACCGCACCCGCGAGAACGGCGTCTTCTTCTTCGCGCTCGATCCGAAAGTCATGCGCACGATGATGGACGACCTGGAAGGCCTCGATCCCCAGCTGGCCGAGGCGCTACGGAACAACATGCGCGGCTGCATCCTGGGCAAGGATCGTCTCAAGGCGCTCAACAAGCGCGTCGGCGAACGCATGAAAGTGTTCAGCTTTAACTACAAGGACATCGACCTCGAGTTCGACATCATTGGCCAGGCGCCCGACGGCCGCTACGACCAGACCGCCTTCATGAACCGCGATTATCTCAATCGAGCGCTGGAGGATTACGAGCGCAAGAACGGCGCCAAGCACCCGCTCGCCGAGAAGTCGCTGAATCTCTTCTGGATGCGGTTGCCCACAACCGAGAGCTTTCAAGTGGTGGCCGAGCGCATGGCGGCGCCGGGCAAATTCTCGCAGCCGTCGGTCAAGGTCGAGACCGCCTCGTCCGGCATCAGCGCCTTTCTCGACGCCTACCGCGATCTCGTCTGGGCCATGCGCTATCTGCTGGCGCCGGCCATCCTCGTCAGCATGTCGCTGGTCATCGCCAACGCCATCAGCATCAGCGTCCGCGAGCGCGTCACCGAGATGGCCGTCCTCAAAGTGCTCGGCTTCCGTCCCTGGCAAATCCTCCTCCTCGTTCTCGGCGAAGGGTTGCTCATCGGCGTCATCAGCGGCTTCCTGAGTTCCGGCCTTACTTACCTGGTAGTCGATTACTACGGCGGCATCAAGTTTCCCATCGCCTTCTTCCCGGCCTTTTTCGTCCCGGCGGCGGCGCTGTGGTGGGGGCCGGTCCTCGGAGGTCTCGCGGCGTTGTTCGGCAGTATCTTGCCCGCCTGGTCGGCGCGCACGGTCAAGGTCTCCGAAGTCTTCTCCAAGGTGGCGTGACATGACACCCATGCAACGTCTCGCCGCCCTTCCCATGTGGGTCTGGCTCGTTTTAGCCCTGACGCCCTTCGTCGCCCTCCTCGTCATCGGCAAGGTGCCGTTGCGCTACAACCTGCGCAACCTCACGGTGCGCTGGCGAACGACCGTAATGACGGCCATGTCGTTCACCATCGTCATCGGCTTGCTCGTCATGATGTACGCCTTCGTCAACGGCATGGCGGCGCTCACCGAAGGCAGCGGCCGGCCGGGTAACGTCCTGGTCCTGGCCGACGGCGCCACCGACGAATTGTTCAGCAGTTTGACTTACAGCGACGCGACCAACATCGAACGCGAGCAGGCAAAGACCGACGCCGACGGCCGGCCGTTGCCCGCCCCCCTCGGCGTGGCCCGCGTCGATCGCGGCGGCAAGCCGATCGCATTGTGCAGCTTGGAGACCTACGCCATCGTCAATCAGCCGATGCCGGTGACGCCCGGCCAACCGCCGCGGCGCCGTTTCGTGCAGGTGCGCGGCGTGGTCGATCCCGACGTCTCCGGCCGCGTGCATGGCTTGTCGTTGTTGCCGGGCGGCGCCTGGTTTTCCTCCGCCGGCGTGCAGGGAATCGTCGGCAAGGAAGTGGGCGGCCTCCCCTTCTTGCCAGTCGGCCCGGTGTCGCTGTTCCCCGGCGCCACGGTGCCGTTCTTTCCGTTGGCCCTGCCGCGCATCGACTACCAGGCCAACTACATCCAGGCCGTCATGGGCGAGTCGGCCGCCCGCGAACTCGGCCGCGACGCCAAGAAACCGATGCTCGAAGTCGGCGACGTCTTCGAACTCGGCGATCGGCAATGGCTCCTCGTCGGCCTTATGAAATCGGCCGGCTCCACCTTCGACTCGGAAATCTGGGCGAAACAGGCCATCGTCGGCGAGCAGTTCCGCAAGGAGAGCTATACCTCCATCGTCCTGCGCACCGCCGACGGCACCGACGCCGCCGCGAAAACGCTGGCCGCCCATTTGACGAAGAACTTCCGCCCCGCCGTGCAGGCGCTGCCCGAGAAGGAGTATTACGCTAAGCTGACCAGCACCAACGAGCAGTTCCTCTGGGCCATCCGCTTCGTGGCTTTCGTCATGGCCGTCGGCGGCATCAGTGGCATCATGAACACCATGTTCGCCGCCATTAGCCAACGCATCAAGGACATCGGCGTCCTCCGCATCCTCGGCTACGCCCGTTGGCAAATCCTCGTCTCGTTCCTCCTGGAGTCCGTCGTCATCGCGTTGTTGGGCGGCATGGTGGGCTGTCTGATCGGCACCATCGCCGACGGCTGGACGGCGACGAGCATCCTCAGCGGCGGGCAGGGCGGCGGCAAGACGGTCGTGCTGAAACTGATCGTGGACGCCAACATCATCGCCACGGGGATGTTGCTGGCGCTGGCGATGGGCGTCCTCGGCGGCGTGGTGCCGAGCCTGTCGGCGATGCGCCTGCGGCCGCTCGACGCGGTGCGCTAAAGGCAAGAATGAACCACAGAGACACAAAGAAGACAAGACAGAGAAACGCACGCAATCGGTATTCTCATTCTTGTCTTCCTTTGCTTCTTTGATTCATTGGCTTCCCGCGAAAATCGGCACAAATTCCTTGCTTTCCCCATTTGATGCGTTACGCTTGAGTCAATCCACCGAGAAGACCAACGCCCCGTCTCTTTCGTGAAGCGCGCAAGTCCGGCGTGGCCGTGCGTTCTCCCCGATCGCGTGGGTATCCATTCGCCAACGACTGACCCGCAATCGGTCGTACCCCCTTTCGCCCCAACCATGATTTTCCGTCCCACGGTAGTGGGTCCCCGTCCGGGGTGTGCCCGGAGGGGGAAGCGTCCGTACCGCGCCCCCTCTTGCAGGAACCCCGTGTCATGAGCCTCTCCCTTTCCCGGAGGTCTCTCTGGTCCTCCGTGCGCGCCTGGCTTTCGCCCGCGCGTCGGCCTTACGTTACACCCCGTCCGAAGTCGCGGCGCATGGTGCCGAACGTCGAGCAGCTGGAAGACCGCTGCGTGCCGACGACCCTGGCCTTTGGCCTCTTCAACTCCGGGGTCACGAACACCGGCGCCCTGCTGCCGAACCTGGCGGTGGACCCCCACTACACGCTGACCACCGTCCCCCCGGCCAGCATGCTGGGTCCGCAGAGTTACGTCACCGACAGAACGAAATCTCCCATCGTTGCTGGGCCCTACCTCCCTGACGGACCCAATTCCCAGTGGCTTTCGCCGCAGGCCGATCAAAGTACGGGCAGCGCGGCGGGGAATTATGTTTACCACACCACGATCGATCTGACCGGCTACGACCCCAGCACCGCCATCATCACGGGGCGGTGGGCCAGCGACGACGTCGGATCCCAGATCAAACTCAACGGGGTACTCACCGCCGCGCCGCCGAGTAATTCGTTCAGCACCTTTACCCCTTTTACCATCAGCACTGGTTTCGTCGCGGGCATCAACAGCCTCGATTTCCTGGTCAACAACGCGAGCGCCTTGCCCAACCCGACCGGCTTCCGCGTCGAAATGACCGCCACCGCAACGCCTGGGGCCGATCTTGTGGTCACCAAGTCGGCGGCGCCTAATCCGGTACTCGCGGGCTCCAATCTCAGCTACTCGATCACCGTCGCCAACAACGGCCCGGCCGCGGCACTGAATGTGAATCTGACCGACAACTTGCCCGTCGGCACCACGTTCGTCTCCCAGACCCAGACCTCCGGACCGGCCTTCACCCTCGGCAACACCGGCAACACGATTACGAATACGATCGCCTCCCTGGGGATCGGGCAGTCGGCCACCTTCATGGTGATCGTGCAGATCCCTACGAGCGTGCCGGGCGGAACGGTGTTCAGCAATACGGCAACAGTCAGGACCACGACCTTCGATCCCGTGTCGGCAAACAACGCCTCGACGGCAACGGTCACGGTCGTCGGCCTGCCGCCGCCTCCGCCACCCCCCGTGGTGCCCACCCCCATCTTCGCCACCGGCGCCGACGCCGGCGGCGGGCCGCAGGTCAACGTCTACGACGCCGGCACCGGCGCCTTGCGGGCCAGCTTCTTCGCGTATCCCGCCGGCTTCACCGGCGGCGTCCGCGTCGCCACGGCGCAAAACCGCGACGGCTCCTCGATCCTCGTCACTGGCGCGGGTCCTGGCGGCGGCCCGCAGGTCAACGTCTACGATGGCCAGTCGCTCACGCCGATCATCAGCTTCTATGCGTTCACCAGCGTCGGCGGCCAGCAGAGCGGCACCGCCGGCTTCGGCCCCACTTCGGGCACCCTCTTTAGCGGCGGCGTCTTCGTGGCGGCCGGCGACATCAACGGCGACGGCGTCGCCGATATCGTCGTCGGCGCCGATACCGGCGGCGGTCCCCAGGTGCAAGTCATCGACGGCCGCACCTTTAACCTCATCAGCTCCTTCTACGCCTTCTCCGCCGGCTTCACGGGCGGCGTCCGCGTGGCGGTCGGCGACGTCAACGGCGATGGCCGCGCCGATATCATCGTCGGGGCCGGTCCCGGCGGCGGCCCGCAGGTCAACGTCTACGACGGCGCTACCCTGAACCTCATCGCCAGCTTCTACGCTCTGTCCGCCGGCTTCACCCGCGGCGTCTATGTGGCGGCCGGCGACACCAACGGCGACCGCCTCGCGGAAATCATCGTCGGCGCCGGCGCCGGTGGCGGCCCGCAGGTCGGCGTCTTCAACGGCTCCGGCGCCCTGCTCTCCAGCTTCTTCGCCTTTGCCGCGGGCGGGGGCGGAGGCTCCGCCGCCTCGGGAACCGCCGCGGTGGGCAACGGAGGTTCCAGTTCAAGCACCTTCACCGGCGGCGTCCGTGTGGCCACCGTGGATCCGACCGGCACGGGCCGGGCACGCATCCTGGCCGCGGCTGGCCCCGGCGGCGGCCCGGAGGTGCAGGAGTTCGACAGCTCCACGATCGCTCTGCTGAGCAGCTTTTTCGCGTATAATCCAGGGTTCTCGGGCGGGGTGTTCGTGGGATGACGAATGTTGATATGGCGAGCGGGGGGCGTAAGCCCCCCGTGGATTTCTTCAGAAGAACCACGGGGGGCTTACGCCCCCTGCTCGCCGGGTTATTTAATGGAGGGTGCCTCACCCCTCCGGCGTATCGATCAGATGTTGCAACCGCGCGGCAAGCTCGGGCGGGAAGCGCCGGCACCAGCTTTGATCGATCAACTCGATATCCAACAAATCGCGCAGGTGGGTGCGGTCCTTATCTCGATACGAAGTGAGCTTCATCCGCACCAACGCTTCCAGGCTCAACACGCGACGATCCTCCGCCATCTCGAACTCCGTCACCTCCGGCGCGGGGAGGGCGTATTCGGGCCGTACCTTTTCGCCCGCGAAGATGACG
>JBBSES010000024.1:0-17312 GCA_038239465.1 Gemmatales bacterium | reverse complement strand
TCGCCGGCACCCGTCGGAATTGCGCGATTTTCAGAAGGCTCCAGAGCTGCGCAAGAGGGAGCACCCAATTGCGACGCATCAGGCGGCCCTCCGCGCCAGCGCCTGGTGGAGCGCCGGCAACCTGGCCCGCCTGCGCGCGTTGATTTGCGAACGGGCCTTCGCCGCCGGCTTTGAAGTGGCAGACCTCGTGGAGAGTGGCCGCATCGCCCCCGCGCTGGGCGACGTGCTGGCCATCGACGATGCTATCGCCCTTGCCCGCTTACGCTGGTTGTGGAGCTTCGGCACGGCGCGGCCCTGGTCGCGCATCGACGCGGCGCAGACGGTCTTCGAGTTGGCCAACCATCCGGTCGTGGGCGCCCGGCAGCTGGAGCAATGCCACGCTTTATTGCTGTCGCCGTCGCTGCCCGCCGTCGAAACCGGCCGTCTGTTCGGCTCGGCCATCGGGCTATGTGCCGACGGCGTCCGCTTCGGCGGCGTCCTGTTCGCGGAAATGCCGGCGAGCTTCGGCGTTCGGGCGCGCCAGGCGGGCGGCTACGAATTGACGGTCGGCCCGCAAGCGTTTTCGTTTCGCAACGATCCCGGCCCTCTCGCCCGGCAGCTGGAAAGCTGGTGCCACTTCTTCTTCGACGAATTCGTGCCGCAAGTGCCGTCGCCGGGGCGCACGTCCTCAATTGCCGACCGCTTGCGCGAGCGCGAGGCCCTTGCTTGCCCCGTGTGTTTGCTTAACGTTTTGCCCTGTCCCGGCGAGACGGGGATCGCCGTTAGCCGATAAGGATGCTCATGCGCGTGGCCCATTTCACGCAGCGCTATCCGCCGGCTCTGGGCGGCTCGGAAGCCTACTTCGCCCGCCTGAGCCGTTACCTGGCGAAGCAGGGCGATGAAGTGACCGTCTTCACCAGCAACGCCCTCGACCTCGAAGCGTTCTGGCGCTTGCGGGCGGCGACCGTGCTCGCCGGAACGACGCATGATGAGGGTATCGAGGTGCGTCGGTATCCGCTGTGGCGCTTTCCCGGCCGGCGTTATCTCCTTAAGCCGTTGAGCCTCGTTCCCCATCGCCTGTGGCAATGCCTGACCATGCCGTGCAATCCCGTCTCCTGGCGGATGCTGCGCGACGCGGGCCGTTCGGAACCGCGTTTCGACGTGGTCCATGCCACGGCGTTTCCCTACGCCTGGCCCATCGTCTGTGCCTTGCGTTTGGCACGGACGCAGGGGATTCCCTTCTTGTTGACGCCCTTCCTGCACCTGGGCGATCCCCACGACCCGAATGACCCGACCCGACGTGCTTATACCACGCCGGCCCTGATGGCGCTGATCCGCGCCGCCGACCGCGTCTTCGTGCAGACGTCGGGGGAACGCGATGCCCTGCTCGAACGCGGCATCGCCGGGCACAAGCTGATCTTGCAGGGTCTCGGCGTCGATGCCGCGGAATGCACCGGCGGCGACCGGCGCCGTGCCCGCGAACGCTGGGACGTCGGCTCCGATGAAGTCGTGATCGGCCACCTGGCGAACAACAGTTTCGAGAAAGGAACCGTCGATCTATTGCGCGCCGCCGAGGTCGCCTGGCGGCGGGGCGGCCGTATGCGCCTCGTCCTGGCCGGGCCGGAGATGCCGAACTTCCGCGGCTTCTGGCGCTCGTTCGCCGCGAAGGCGAACGTCGTCCGCCTGGGCCGATTGACCGACGAGGAGAAACGCGACTTCTTCGCCGGCATCGATGCCTTCGCCTTGCCCAGCCGCTCCGACTCGTTCGGCCTGGTGCTGCTGGAAGCGTGGGCCAACGGCGTTCCGAACATCGGCTACCGCGCCGGCGGCATCGCGGGCGTGATCCGGCACGAGGAGGATGGCTTGCTCGTCCCATGCGGCGACGTATCGGCCTTGACGCGGGCGCTCGAACTCTTGAGTGGAGACCGTGAGTTACGGCAACGACTCGGCCAAGCCGGACGGGAGCATACCCTACACCAATATCAATGGGCCGACAAACTGGCGACGGTGCGGCGCGTGTGCGCGTCGGTCGTCGCCGAATGGTCGAACGCTTCTTCGAAGCGTCGCTAACCGCGCTGTACTAGGCACTTTCCGGGCCACTTGGTAAACTGCCCGCATGACGCCAACGACGCTTATCCGCAATTACGCCATCATCGCCCACATCGACCACGGCAAATCGACCCTGGCCGACCAATTCCTGTTGAAGACCGGCGCCATCGCCCAGCGCGACATGCGCGCCCAGGTCCTCGACGGCATGGACCTCGAACGCGAACGCGGCATCACCATCCAGATGCACCCCGTCACCGTCTACTTTCAATACAAGGGACAACGCTACGAGTTGAACCTGATCGACACGCCCGGCCACGTCGATTTCAACTACGAGGTCTCGCGCAGCCTCGCCGCCTGCGAGGGGGTCATCCTGCTCGTCGATGCCTTTCAGGGCGTGCAGGCGCAGACGGTCGCCAATGCTTACCTGGCCATCGAGCACGACCTGACCATCGTGCCGGTGCTGAACAAGATCGACATGCCGATCGCCCGGCCCGACGCCGTCATCGCCGAGATGGAGCAGGCGTTGGGCATTAAGCCGGACGAGGTGCTGCGCTGCAGCGCCAAGACGGGCATGGGCGTCGATGAGATCCTGGCCGCCATCGTCGAGCGCATGCCGCCGCCGCCGGGCAAGCCGGAAGACACGCTGCGGGCGCTCGTCTTTAACAGCCATTTCGACACCTATAAAGGCGTCGTCGTCTACGTCCGCGTCAAGGAAGGCACGCTGCGCAAGGGCCAGAAAATCCGCCTGATGAGAGGCGGCACCGAGCACGAAGTAATGGAGTTGGGCCAATTTCGGCCGACGATGACGCCCTGCGCCGAACTGGCGGCGGGGCAAGTCGGCTACTTCATGGCGCAGATCAAGAACATCGACGACGCCCACATCGGCGACACGGTGACGGATGCCCTGCGGCCGGCGACGGAAGCATTGGCCGGCTACAAGGAGCCGAAGCCGATGGTCTACAGCGGCCTGTTCCCGGTCAACAACCGGGACTTCGAGGCCCTGCGCGAAGCCCTGTCCCGGCTGCGGCTCAACGACTCCAGCTTCACCTTCTTCCCGGAGAACAGCGAGGGCCTCGGCTTCGGCTTCCGCTGTGGCTTCCTGGGCCTTCTGCACCGCGACATCATTCAGCAACGTCTCGAGCGCGATAGCGAACTCGATCTGGTGCAAACGGCGCCCAATACCACGTATGAAATCCTGACGCGCAAGGGCGAGATCATCCCGATCGACAATCCGCAAAAGGTGCCGGACGCGGGCCAAATCGAGGAGTTCCGCGAGCCGATCGCGCGCATCAACTTCCTGCTGCCGACCGAAAACATCGGCGACCTCATGCAGCTGTGCAGCGAGCGCCGCGGGACGTTCTTACGCACCGAATATCTGAGTCCGAGCCGGGCCATTCTCAGCTACGAGTTGCCCATGGCGGAGGTGATTTATGACTTATACGACAAGCTCAAATCGGTGACGCACGGCTACGGGACGATGGATTACGAGATCCTGGCCTATCGTCCCGCCGACCTGGTGCGCCTCGATGTGCTGGTGGCGAGCAAGCGCGTCGATGCGCTATCAGTAATCGTGCATCGGTCGCAGGCCGAACGACGCGGCCGCAAGCTGGTCAAGAAACTGCGCGAAGAGATCGACCGGCACATGTTCGAGGTGGTGCTGCAAGCGGCCATCGGCAGCCGCATCATCGCCCGCGAGAGCATCGCGGCCATGAAGAAGAACGTAACCGCCAAGTGCTACGGCGGCGACATCACGCGCAAGCGGAAGCTGTGGGCCAAGCAAGCCGCCGGCAAGAAACGCATGAAGCAGGTGGGGCAGGTGGAGATTCCGCAGGAAGCGTTCTTGGCGGTGTTGGAGTCGGACGATGGATGACGAGGAGCGTCGGCGTATGAACGCGGAACGTCGCGACGATATTGAGGCGATTCAGGAAGCGATTGACGACATGGAAAACGGGGACATGGGAATCCCCTTTGAGGAGTTCTACCGAGACTTTCGGGAACGACATCGTCTTCCTTCTCAGCCATGAGTTAATTGCTTTGGACTCTCAGAGGATTTCTCATGCCATCGCCGTTTCCGGGGATGAATCCATACCTGGAACAGAATGATGCGTGGGAAGATTTCCACGGCCGCTACATGGTAGCCCTCGCGGATCGGCTCGATACCCTCGTTGGCCCTAACTACTTCGTCAAGATCGAAGTGCGTCTGTATCTGCATGAACTGAGCGGCGAGGAGCGCCGTTTCTTCGCTCAGACCGACGTGGGCATAGCGCGCTCGCCTACCGGCACGGAAAATGGCGGAATCGCGGCCCGAATCGAAACGGCGCCGGTGCAATTGACGATGCCGGCCCTTCATACGCAGCGGCTTTCCTCGGTGGAAATACGCGACCGCCGCAACCGTCGAGTCGTCACGGCCATCGAACTGCTCAGTCCGAGCAACAAGACGCCGGGGGCCGATCGTTACGACTACCTGCAAAAGCGCGGGCGTCTGCTGATGACGTCGGCCAATCTCGTGGAAATCGACCTGCGCCGCGGCGGCGAACGACCGGAGCCGCCCGCGTTGCCGCCGTGCGACTATTACGTCCTGGTCAGCCGTGCCCGCGATTGGCCAAAACTCGGCATGTGGCCGCTGGCGCTCCGCGATCCGCTGCCGGTGGTTCCCGTCCCGTTGCAGGAACCGGACCCGGACGTGGCCCTCGACCTGCAAGCCGTTCTCCACCGCGTTTACGATGCCGCCGGCTATGCCAAGTACATCTATAGCGACACCCCGGAGCCGCCCCTTCGCCCTGAAGACGCCGAATGGGCCCGTCCGTTTTTGCGGACGACGGGCGAATGAGAAATTAATGTTGTTACGCCGACCGCGTGAGAACTCGCTATGCCATCGCCATTTCCTGGCATGAATCCCTACCTGGAACAAAACGATGCGTGGGAAGATTTCCACCACGAATTCATCACCCGCGCGCGGGAGACATTAGCCGAGCAAGTAGGCCAGGACTACGTCGTCAAAGTTGAAGTGCGTCTCTATTTGTACGAACTTTCGGCGGAGGAACGCCGCTTTTTCGGCCAGGCCGATGTGGGGGTTGCGGCGATACCCGCCGCCAACGGCGGTCAAGCCACGCCGTCGCCCACGCTGGTGACGGCCCCCGTGCAACTCACGCTTCCGGCCGTCGAGGTCGAGCGCCATTCGTCCATCGAAATTCGTGACCGTCGCAATCGCCGGGTGATTACCGTGATCGAACTGCTCAGTCCCAGCAACAAAACTCCGGGGGACGACCTCGGCGATTACGCCGGCAAACGTCGAGAAGTGCTGGCCAGTCCGGTTCATTTGGTCGAAATCGATCTGCGTCGCGGCGGCCAACGCCCCTCTCCGCCGTTGTTGCCTTCGTCCGACTATTATGCGCTGGTAAGCCGATACGAGGACCGGCCGCGCATGGGTTTGTGGCCCATCGGCCTGCGCGAACGCTTGCCGGTCATTCCCGTCCCCTTGACGGCGCCGGACCCCGATATATCCTTGGACCTGCAAGCCGTTCTCCACCGCGTCTACGACGCCGCCGGCTATGCCAAATACATCTATAGGGACACGCCCGAACCGCCTCTGCGTCCCGAAGAGGCCGAATGGGCACGCCCGTTTTTGCCCGCGACCGACCAGTGAAATGACGAGTATTCGCAAGGAACCTGTCGATGTCTAGTTCTCTCACCATCCTGCCGCACGGCGACCTCGACTTCCTCTCGTTGGGCGCCTTGATCCACCGTCTCGATCCGGGCGTCATCCCGTTTCGCAAGGCGCACGAGTGCCAGATTCACGTCAGCGGCGGCGAGTTCAACGTCGCCGCCAACCTGGCCGACTGCTTTCGCCTGAAGACCGGCATCGTCTCGGCGATGGTCGATTATCCCATCGGCGACCTCGTGGCCGAGCGCGTCCGGGCCATGGGCGTTCGGCCCTTCTACAAGCGTTTCGCCCACGACGGCGTGGCGGGGCCGAACATCGCCACGGTGTACAGCGATCGCGGCTACGGCGCTCGCGCCCCGGTAGTCTTCTACAACCGCAGCAACGAGGCCGCCGCGCGCCTCCAACCCGGCGACTTCGACTGGAAGCAGATTTTCGCGGGCGGCGCCCGCTGGTTCCATAGCGGCGGCATCTTCGCGGCCCTGTCGCCGACGACGCCGGAGGTCATCATCGACGGCATGAAGGCCGCCAAGGCCGCCGGCGCCGTCGTCTCGTTCGACCTGAATTTCCGCGAAAAGCTCTGGCGCGTCTCCGGCGGCGAGGGCCGCGAACACGAAGTGATACGCCGTATCATGGAATACGTCGATGTCCTCGTCGGCAACGAGGAGGACATGCAGAAGGGGCTAGGCATCCCCGGCCCGGAGGTGGCCGCCACGTCGAAGCTCGACCCGACCACGTTCTTCGCCATGATCGACCGCGTGGTCGCGCTGCATCCGCGCGTCAAGGTGGTGGCCACGACGTTGCGCGAGGTCCATTCCACTAACCGCCATAGCTGGGGCGCCGTCGCCTGGGTCGATGGCCAAACCTATATCTCCCCCACCGCCGAGTTGGACGTGTACGACCGCGTCGGCGGCGGCGACGGCTTCGCCTCGGGCCTCTTCTATGGCTTGCTCTCAGGGGATTTGCCTGCCGATGCCCTCAAGCTCGGCTGGGCGCACGGGGCGTTGTTGACGACCTATCCCGGCGATACCACGATGGCGACCGTCGAGCAGGTGCGGGCCTTCGCCAAGGGCGGCTCGGCGCGCATTCAGCGTTAGCGGCTGTTCGAGCAAGGGCACTTCTTTGACGGCCGCTTATGCTTTCCGCGCCCCCTTGAAGTCCTTGTCGTGCCTCCGTCGCAGCTGGCGGGCGCGGTTCGCCCAGCGGCGGTCACGGCGGCGCACTGGCCCCGGCGCGAAGCGGTGCGCTTCCAGCGATTCGTCGAGAAACTCGCGCGCTTCATCGACCAATCCCTCCGCGATCAGGCGTTCGGCCAGCAAACAACGATGCTGCATCGTGGGCGACAATCGGCTCAACTCGCGGGCCGCTTCCAGAGCGCCGGGACTGTCGCCGCCCTGGGCGCGGGCCGCTACCTTCAGACGAAACGCCGAGTAATCGCCCCAACCGCGGTCGCGGCGTAGGACCGCGTCGAGCAGCGGCAACGCCCTGTCGGGATGGCCCTGCTCGGTGTGGCATAGCGCCAGGGCGTACAGCACCTGGCCGTGTTCGGGTTCCTGTTTCAGGGCCGCTTCCAGGGGGGCCAGCGCCTCGGCGTGCTGGCCGCGATCGATCAATCCCTGGGCATACTCCAGGCGGCTCGTCAGCGTGGGCGTCTGCTCGGCCCGGTAGCGCAGTTCGTCGAGCGAGGGCGGCCGGGGGCCAAAGCGCGGGAAGCGGCCTCCCGCGAAATCCGGCAACTTAACGACGAAAAAGTAGACCCACGCCCCGAGGCCGCCGCTCATCAGCAGGATCCACCACCACATGGGGTCGGCCTGCCGGCGGTAGGCGTCGATCAGCATCCACACCGCCAGCGCCAGCGTCAGCGGGTAGAGGGTATCGAGCAACAAGAACATGAAGGAAGCCCGAAGAGGAAGAACGAGGACCGGGGCGCGGAGGCTCCCCCCTGTTTGACGGTAAACGATTTCTCGCCGCTGGCAACCGAAAAGCGCGCCTTGTCGGCGTCTCTCCGGCTCTCTAGCATGAACTATGCAGGCTCACCCTTCGTCCTGTCCTCACTCTCACGAGACCGGCCGCGATGTTCGCCTCTTCTTCCCTTGCCGAGCCTTTCTGGACCGTCTTCTGGCTGGCGGCTGGGTTGATCGGTTGGGTCTCGGCCTTGCGGGCGACCGGCGGCCCCCTGCGGCCCATGCCGCGCATTCCCATGAACAGCCCACCGGCCGAGGACGAGGAACGCCGTCAATCGCCGCGGCGCAAGGGCAATCTGGTCACGGTGCGCATCGCGGACGCCGCCGCCACGGAATGGGGCAGCGGCCGCGTCGTCGATCGCTCGGACGGCGGACTGTGTCTGCTCCTCGACCACCCGCTCGAAGTCGGCGGCGTCATGGGCATCCGCGCGGTGCATGCGCCGCGGCAGGCGCCCTGGATTCAGGTCGAGGTCAAGAGTTGCCGTCGGGTCGGAGCGCGCTGGGAGGCGGGCTGTCAATTCGTCACCCCGCCCGGCTGGAGCGATCGCGTTCTCTTCGGTTGAGCGACGATGCCTCCGGCACTTGCTCCTTCTTCTTTCGCGGATTAAAGTACAGGGACGCAACCCCGGCGAAATCCGTCGATGGGACGGTCGCGCACGATCCCCCTACTCGCAACGACGATCATGGCTGTTCCCGAGATACTGCAAAACTTCGACCTGGAGGATTGGAAAGCCTACATCGGCCCGGCGGCCGGCGTGTTGGCGGGCTTGGCGGCCCTGCTCGTCGGCCTCTACCTCAGCGCTCGCCGGCAGCGCGGCCAATCATCGGGCGGCGCTAAGGTGGAGAAGCACGCTGACAACGATGCCAAGGATCCTTTCACGCAAGGCGCCAAGCGCGAACGCCGCAGCGCCTTACGCCGCGGAGGCAATGCCGTGCCGATCCTGATCTCCGACGCGGCGGTGCGCTCGGCGCCGTCGCACGGTTGGGTTATCGACCGTTCCACGGGCGGGTTGAAGTTGGCCGTCAACGATTCGATGGCGCCGGGCACTATCCTCAGCGTTCGCACGTCGAACGCGCCGCAAGCGATCCCTTGGGTGCAGCTGGAAGTCAAAAGCTGCCGGCAACTGGGCAAGGAATACGAACTGGGCTGTCAATTCGTCCGCACGCCGCCCTGGAGCGTGTTGCTGCTCTTTGGCTGAGAAGTCTACTCAGTTGGCGCTGACACGCCATCCCTCTCCTGCTATGTCCCGCTCCGTGTCCGAACCGCATCGGATCCTACGGAGTACGAACCCATGTCGCGTTTTCGTTGGTGGTCCGCCGCCGCCATTCTCACGTTGCCGCTGCTCGGCGCGTCGGTCCATGCTCAATGTTCCGCCGGCAGCCATTGCACTTCGGCCACCGTGCCGAATGACTCGAAGCCGAGCCACAAGGCCACATCGGAATTCGGGGCCAAGCTGTATCGCCCTATCTCCATTGATTTTCACGAATTCCCTCTCAACGTGGCCATCGATGACCTGCGCGAAATGACGGGGCTGGCCATCATCTTCGATAAGCCGGCGCTTGAGGAAATGGATGTTAAGTCCGACCATCCGGTGACCGTGAAGGGCGAGTGTGTTTCGGTTGAATCGGCCCTAAAACGCTTATTGCGGCCGATGCACCTGACCTTCGTCCTCAAGGATGAAATGGTCGTGATCACGAGCCACGCCCGCGCCAAGCAAGATAAGTGTTATCGCGTCCAGAGCTGCGTGCAACGAACCGCCGCCATCGATCCGGCCCCCGAATGCACCAATTCCGCTTGCGAGACGGCCCCCATGCCGCGCCTGCAAGGCTGCTATCCCGACGACGCCGAAGAGAAGTGCGAATCGGGCTGCAACACCGACAAATGCATCGAGAAGTCGGCCGGCGATACGAAATGCTGCTGCCCCGCTGGCACCAAGTGCGCCTCCGGCTGCACGCCCGAGGATTGCTGCTGCAAGGACAAGAAAAAGGCCAGCAAGTGCGATGGCTGCAAGTGCGCCACGGACAAGGGTTGCTGCAAGAGCGCTTCGGGCCGCGGCGCCGTCAAGAAGTCGCCTTGCCCCGTCCATTTGGGTTGCGTGATCGGCGCCGGCGGCGGCGCCGTGGTCGGCAGCACCATCGATCGGCCTTGCGTCGGCGCCTGCGTCGGCGCCGTCTCCGGCGGCTTGCTGGGCAACTGCTGCAAAGGCGGCACCTGCGGCCCGCTGACTTGCCCGCTGACCGGGATGACGCCGCCCTGGGTGCCGTCGATTCCCGTCTCTATGCGGCCCTTCTTCGATATGCCGCCGTGCCCGTTCGCGCCGCCGGTGCCGCCGATGCCCTGCGCGATGCCGGCGCCGGCCCCTGCCGGCGATTGGAAACTGAGCAAGGGCAAGCATGGCATCAAGATCGAGACGCCGCACCTCGAAGGCACCTGCGATTCGATGACCATGTCGGCCGACGATGGCTTTGTCACGCTCGAAGGCCACGTCGTCCTGAAAATCCACACCAACGGCGCCAGCGCCGAAATCAAGGGCGACCGCATCACGGTCTGCCCGAGCGACCTGAGCTTCAAGATCGAGGGGCCGGTTAGCCCGCCGCCGGTTTCGCCGGTCGGCTACTGGATGCAAACGCGCTAAAGCCGACAATTGCGTTTCGATGGTGAAAGAAGGGGGCCGGTAGCGCCGCAGCGGCGCTACCGGCCTCCGCCGCGCGCCATTCGCGTTGCCGCCTGCCGGAATTCCATTGCTTCCGCGCGCCGCCACCGTTAGAAACCAAATCCACACGAGCAATCATCGGCGCTTACGACCCTTGCGCGAGGGTTGCGCCCAGTGGCTTAGCGGGGAATTCGGCCCCAGAGATGGAGAGACGATGCTGGCAACGATCGCGACGATACTGGCTCAGGTAAACAGGGGACGAGGCGCGTCGGACGATGGATTCGCGCTAATGCTGCTCAGTTGCTGCTGTTAGTTGTTCGCCATCCTCGGGATCGCTGGGCCAACGCTTGCCGGCTTGTACAAGGTGTTCGAAAAAGCGGGCCAGCCTGGCTGGGCCGCGCTGGTTCCGGTGTACAACGTCATGATATTGGCGCGCATCGCCGGCAAAGAAGAGACCTACGGCCTGTTGATGCTCATTCCCATTGCTGGTCTGTACTTCAGCTATTTCGTTTATGACGAGATCGCCAAGTCATTCGGCAAGGACGCGGGGTACACCGTCGGGCTTCTCCTGCTGACGCCGATTTTCATGCCGCTCCTCGGCTTCGGCAACGCGCCATTCCGCCGGCCGGACACGCTGGGCCATAACCCCTATCAACGCTAGCTTCGCGCAACCGACCTCGCACCACCCCCTTGACGCGGCTAACGTATAATTACATTCAGTGCGTTCATCCGCCCCGTCATGAGAAATGGCCGTGACCCACGCGATTCAGCCCAATCTCTTTCCCGAAGTCGTCGAAGTGCCGGTCCTGGCCACCGACCTGTTCGCCGAGGTCGTTTTCGACCGGCCGCTCGACACCGTCTACACTTATGCCGTACCCGACGAACTGCGGGCGCGGATGGCCGTCGGCAAGCGCGTGCTGGCGCCATTTGGCAAAGGGGATCGGGGTACGGCCGGCTTTTGCGTGGGGCTGCGCAAGGCGGCGCCAGAGCGTTCGGTCAAAGCGTTGCTCCGCGTCCTCGACGACGAGGCGTTGCTGACGCCCGACCTGTTGCGACTGACGCGCTGGATGGCCGACTATTACCTGTGCGGCTGGGGCCAGGTGCTGCAGGCCGTCGTGCCCGCCGGCGCCCGCGATCAGGCCGGCACGCGCAACGCGGTCTTTCTCGAAGCCTCCGGCGAGGAGTTGACGCCGGCCGACCTGACGCCGAAGCAGCGCGCGGCGTTGGACGAATTGCGCAAGGCAGGCAAGCCGGTGGAGGCGCGCGTCCTCGCCCGTCTCGCCCAATGTGGACCCGGCCCCGTCTTGGCGCTGGTGCAAAAGGGATTGGCGCGGCGTATCGTCCGCCGCATCGACACCTTCGCGGACGGCGAACTCCCCAGCGAACCGGCCGTGCCCCTGATTCTTAACGCCGACCAATTGCGAGCCTGGACGCCCATCGAGCAAGCCGTCCGCGCCGGCGGCTTTCAGGCCTTTTTACTGCACGGCGTCACCGGCAGCGGCAAGACGGAAATCTACCTGCGCGCCATTGAGGAGACGGTGCGCCAGGGCAAGGAAGCGCTCGTACTGGTGCCGGAAATCAGCCTCACGCCGCAGACGATTCAGCAATTTCGCGGCCGCTGCGGCGAGGTCGCCGTCCTGCACAGCCACCTCGGCAACGCCGAGCGAGGCGGCCAGTGGCGGCGCGTCGCCCAGGGACATGCCCAAGTGGTCGTCGGTGCCCGCAGCGCCGTCTTCGCGCCGGCGCGGCAGCTGGGGTTGATCGTCATCGACGAGGAGCATGAAGGGAGCTTCAAGCAGGAGGCGACGCCGCGCTATCACGGCCGCGACGTGGCCGTCATGCGTGCCCGCCTGGAAAACGTGCCCATCATTCTCGGCTCGGCCACGCCTTCCCTGGAAAGCTGGCACAACGCCGAGCGCGGGCAATATACCTTGCTCACCCTGCCCAGTCGCGTCATGGATCGGCCCTTGCCCCAGGTGTCTTTGATCGATCTCCGCCACGACATGCCGCGCGGTGGCGGTTGGCAGGCGCTCAGCCCGAGCCTGGAACGGGCCATGCGCGACGCTTTGAGGTCCGGCGGTCAGGTCATGCTCTTGCTCAATCGCCGCGGCTTTTCGACGCACGTCCATTGCCCGGCGTGCGGCAACGTCGAATTTTGCCGCCACTGCGATTTGGCGATGACGTACCACCGCGAACGGCATTCCATGCTGTGCCACTACTGCGGCTACGAGGCGGCGCCACCGGAAGTGTGCGCCGCCTGCGGGCAAAAGACGGTGCGCTTCCAGGGCCTCGGCACCGAGAAACTGCAAGCGGAGATCGAGGAGAAGTTTCACGGCTTCGTCGTCCGCCGCATGGACAGCGACACCATGAAGAAGCCGGGGAGTCACGCTCGGGTATTGTCGGCGTTCAGGAATGGCCTGATTCACATCCTGCTTGGCACGCAGATGATCGCCAAGGGACTGGACTTCCCGAACGTCACGCTGGTGGGCGTCGTCAACGCCGACATCGGCCTGCACATCCCCGACTTTCGCTCGGCGGAGCGCACGTTCCAGCTGCTGTCGCAAGTGGCCGGGCGCACGGGGCGCGGCCCGCGCGGCGGCCGCGTGCTGGTGCAGACCTTCACGCCGGAACATCCGGCCATCGCCCGCGCGGCGCTGCACGACTACGCCGGCTTCGTCGGCGACGAAATGGCGCATCGGCGCGCGCACCACTATCCGCCGTACCAACGCATGGCTCGCCTGATCGTACGCGGTGCCAATCAGGAAGCCGCCGGCGCCTTCGCCGAACAGCTGGCCGGCGCCCTGCAAACGGCGTTGCACAAGCAGGGCAACGGCGCCGGACAGGTGCGATTACTCGGCCCGGCCGAGGCGCCCGTGTTTCGGCTCAAGGGGATGTATCGCTTTCACTTCCAGATGCAATCGCCCAGCGCCGGGTTATTGCATCAGCTGCTGCGCCAGGTATTGCCCACGGCCCGGCCTCCCGCGGGCGTCGAGTTCACGTTGGATATTGACCCGCATAACATGTTGTGATTGGGAAAGCATCGCGTGCCTGAGCCGATTCTGCCCGTGACGCCCGAAGACGCGCTTGGCCCCCTGGCGCGCGAGAGCGTCGTCATCGAAGGCCGGACGTTCTCGATATCGCGGCCGGACGAATCGGATCGGCTGCTCAAGCATCCCGTCATCAAGGCGGCGTTCGCGGCGGACGAATACTTGCCCTACTGGGCCGATCTGTGGCCGGCGGCGCGCATGTTGGCCAAGGCGATTTTACGCGAGCCGTGGCCAACCACGGAGCCGCCGCTCGAAGCGCTCGAGATCGGCTGCGGCCTGGGCTTGCCGGGCATCGCCGCCTTATCGTGCGGCCTCCGCGTCACCTTCAGCGACTGCGACGCCACCGCTTTGAAGTTCGCCGCCGACAATGCCCGCGACAATGGCTTCACCGACTTCCGATTATTGCCGATGGACTGGCGCTGCCCGCCCGCCGACCTCAAGGTGCCCGTGGTGCTGGCGTCCGACCTCATTTACGAATTGCGCAGTGTCCCGCCGGTGGTGGCGATCATCAAACATGTACTGCGTCCCGACGGCGTCTGCCTGCTCACCGATTCGGATCGCGTGCCGGCCCACGCCCTGCGCGAAGCTTTACCGGACGCCGGCTTGACCTTCACCACGCAAGCGATGAAGGCGGGCGAACCGGGCGGCCGACGCATCAAGGGGACGCTCTACCGTATTCGCCACGCGGGAAGCTGACTGTACGCATGGCGGAGCGCATGCATACGATAGATAACGTTAACCCGATGGTCGTCACGCCCCAAGGAGTGGTATCGATGCGTCGTTTCCGTCTCGCGCTGCTCTCGCTTTGCGCGGTGGGGTTCGTGTCCGCCCAGGAACCGGAGCCAGTGGTTTCGGTCCAAGTGGTCAAATACGATGGCCTGACCAAGACCGTCCGGCAAAATCTCGGCCAAGTCGTCGTCCTCGACTTCTGGGGCATCACCTGAATACCCTGCAAAAAGAAGTTCCCGCATCTGGTCGAGATGCACAAGAAGTTCGTTGGCAAGGGTGTGGTCGTCATGTCGGTCAGCGTCGAGGAAGAGCCGCAAACCAAGCAGGAGCAGGCCGCCGTCTTAAAGTTCCTTCAAAGCCAAAACGCCGCCTTCACGAATCTGATTCTCGACGAGCCGGCCACGTCCTGGAACGAGAAACTGGGCTTCGATCTGCGCCCTTGCGTCGTGGTCTTCAACCGCAAGGGCGAATGGCGCCGCTTCGACGCCACCGAATTGGGCGAAAAGGGAGCGGAAGCGATGGTCGATGATTTCGTGGATACATTGTTGAAGCGCGACTGACGCGAAGGAATATCAATGGTCTTGCTCGATTTCAGCATGTCTCCCCTGGGCCACGGCGACAGCGTTGCCCCCTATGTCGCTCGCTGCCTGGAAATCGTGGCGGCCAGCGGCCTCGATTACCGGCTGCACGCGATGGGCACCACGCTCGAAGGAGAGTGGGACGAGGTGTTCGCCGTCGTGACGCGCTGCTACGAAGCGTTGAAGCCGGATTGCAAACGCATCAGTTGCTCGATCAAGGTGGACTATCGCCAGGGGCCGGAACGTCATCTGGAAAGCAAGGTGCGGCGCGTGCAAGACCTGGTGCGTGTTCCATTGAAGGCGGGAAATCCCTCATGAGCGCGGTGGATGAGACGAAGCAGCTGGCGGCCGCCCTGGGACGAGTGCCGAGCGGATTGTACATCTTGACGGCGCGGCGGGGCGACGACGAGACCGGCGTGCTGGCGAGCTTCGTGCAGCAGTGTTCGCTGCGGCCGCCGCAAGTGAGCGTGGCCGTCAACCGCGAGCGCTACGTCGCCGACTGGCTGGTGCCCGACGCTTCGTTCGTGCTGAACATCCTGGAAGCGGGGCAGACCGACATGGTGGCCCGCTTTGGCCGCGGTTTCGCGCCGGGGCAAGCCGCCTTCGAGGGTCTGGAAGTGGAACGGCTTAAGGACAAGGCCATCGTATTGCGCGAAGCGTTGGCCTATCTGCGCTGCCAGGTGGTCGGCCGCTGTCCAGCGGGCGACCACGACCTCGTTATCGGCCAGGTGATCGGCGGCCGGCTGCTGCAGGACGGCCAGCCGATGGTGCATATCCGCAAGAGCGGTTCCCACTACTGACAGGCGGATGACACTCGTGAACGCCATCGTCAGTCCCGACATCCACCGCGAGCAACGGATCCCGCCGCGCCAGGTGCTTACCCACAAATGGCCGGTCCTGCACGTCGGCTCGACGCCGTACTATTTCGACGCCGCCATCGGCGAACCGAAGGACTGGCGTACGCGCTGGACATTTCACATCTGGGGCCGCATCGAGGAGGCCTGGCAGTGCAATTACGACGAGTTCGTCGCCTTGCCGCGTATCGCCGTCCACGCCGACATGCACTGCGTCACTCGCTGGAGCAAACTCGACAACCAGTGGGAGGGGGTGCCGACGCGAGAAATCCTGAGCAGAGTGAAGCCGCAGCCGACGGCCAAGTTCGTCATGGTCCACTGCGAGCAGGGCTTCACGACGAACTTGCCGCTGGACGATTTCCTCGGCGACGACTGCCTGTTCGCCTGGCGGCACGACGGCCACGACCTCGAACCGGACCACGGCTACCCGCTGCGATTGGTGATACCGCGTTTGTACGCCTGGAAGAGCGCCAAATGGGTACGCGGCATCGAATTGCTGGATAACGACAAGGCCGGTTTCTGGGAAGCGCACGAACACGGCGGCTACCACATGCGCGGCGATCCGTGGATGGAGCAGAGATTCCGCTGAAAAACAAACGAACCACAGAGGCGCAGAGATCGCAGAGGAAAGACAGCACAGAGAAGGAGAAGCAGGACATGGAAGAGCGCGATCCTCTGACGGAGAAAGTGATCGGGGCGGCCATCGAGGTGCATCGCATTTTAGGGCCAGGGTTGCTTGAATCGGTGTACGAAAGGTGTCTCTGTTACGAATTTGAATTGCCCGGGATCGAGCATGAAGGACAGGTTGAGTTGCCCGTGGTCTATCAGGGAGCGAAGCTCGATTGCCATGTGCAAGCTGACGGCCCGCGACGTTGACACCGGGTACGCCAAGATGACGGCCGATGCTTGTTCGGCTGATCGGCAGCGGAAGGCCGCGACGACGGTACGGACGGCCCTTAACGCGGCCGTCGAAGCCGATCTCATTCCTAACAACCCAGTCAAGCGGGTGAAGAAACCGAAAGTCGTTCATCGGGAAATGGACTGCTGGGACGTGGAACAAGCCCAGCGATTCCTGGAAGGGGCTTCGGCCTATCGAATCGGGGCTTACTTCATTCTCGGTCTGGATTCGGGTATGCGACCCGGCGTGTTGCTGGCGTTAACCTGGTTCGATCTCGATTGGGAAGCACGGACGGTCTTCGTCCAACGGGCTTTGGAGGAACGCGGCGGCTATCGAATTAAGAAACCCAAGAGCAAGGCCGGTGTCCGCACCGTTCGATTGATGGCCCGGACGATGGATGCGTAAGAGGGCCGGCTTGAGTCATGCTCGGCCCTACGTCTTGCGGCATACTTCCGCAACATTGTTGCTTGCCGCAGGCGTGTCGATCCTGGTAGTCAGCAAGCGACTCGGCCACGACGCTACGGGCATGCTTTGCCAGGTATGCAAGAAGCGGCCGTTGACGCGATGGCGGGTATTCTGGGAGATAGTCCCACCACAGACCATTCCTGAAGAGGCCGATTTGACGTAACTCGTTAACGGGTAAGAAGCTGGGGAACTAGGATTCGAACCTAGACAAGCAGATTCAGAGACTGCTGTGCTACCATTACACCATTCCCCAAAAAGCGGAGTTGCGCCGCCCTGTCAAGACAGAGTTTACCGGGCCGCGCGTGCCGACGCAAGGCCGCGCCGTGGGCGATGTTTAGCCGGTTGAGCCTTCAAGGCGGTCGCGGAAGCCCGCGCGAAGTTGACCGCCTGACACAAGCCGCGTACAGTTCAAGGGGCGCGCGAGACGACCTATA
>JBBSES010000023.1:0-17512 GCA_038239465.1 Gemmatales bacterium | reverse complement strand
GAATTCTGGCGAATTCAGCTACTCAGACAACGACCTCCGTAGCTGAATTCGCCAGAATTCAGACCCGCGACCCTAAAGTCAAGCCTTGACACTGCACTAGTTCACCTTCAGCAATTCCACGTCGAACACCAATTGCGCGTTGGGCGGGATGGCGCCGCCGGCGCCGCGCGCCCCGTAGCCCAGGTCGGGCGGGATGGTCAGCTTCCGCTTGCCGCCGACCTTCATGCCGGCGACGCCTTCGTCCCAGCCCTTGATGACACGGCCGGCGCCGAGCTTGAAGGCGAACGGGCTGCCGCGGTCCACGCTACTGTCGAACTTGGTGCCGTCGGTCAGCCAGCCGGTGTAGTGGACCTGCACGTTGTCGCCCGATTTAGCGACGGCGCCGGTGCCCTCTTGCTGGTCGTCGTAGGTCAGGCCGGAGTTGGTCGTCGGCATGGAAATCTCCAGGGATGAAAGTTAACGTACTCTTTGACGCAGCCAGGAATCCACCTGTTCCACCAATAGGGGGCGCACGCCGCTGTAAAAGTGGTCGGCTCCGGGGATCGTGGCGACCGTCAGCAAGCCGCGCGCCGCGGGACCGGCCAGCGCCTCGGCGGCGCCGCGGAACGCCATGTTGCCTTCCGCCTCGACGCTGCCCAGCGTGACCAGCGTAGGGCAGGGCAGCGAGCCTACGAAGCGCAGGTAGTTGTAGCGCTCGTCTGGGCCGTACTTCTCGACGTAGCCGGCCGCGCTGATGATGAAGGGCAACGGCAGCTGCACTTCGAGGAGCGTTGCCGCTTGGCCCTCGCGGACCAGTTGCTCGGCGCGGGCATAGGTCCGCATGAACTCCTGCCCCTCGGGACTGGCGCAAAACCAGCCGTAGGACAAGCGCGGCGGCGACACGGCGACGAGGCAAGCGACGTTCATCGCTGGCTCGTGGGCCAAGGCGTAGATGCTTTTGACGGCGCCGAGGCTATGGCCGAGCAACCCGACGCGCGGCCCGGCGTGTTCCTTCAGCCAGCCCACCCAGGCGGCGATGTCGTGACGGCAGTCATCGACCACTTCGTAGGCGGCGCCAAGGCGCCGGCCTCCCTTGGCCGTCACCGCCGTGCTGATGCCGTCGTGCCCGCGCGTGTTGCCGCGCAAGACGCTCACGCCCAAGATTACGAGGCGTTCCGCCAGGGCGTCGAACAGCGTCGAACTGTAGAAGTTGCCGCCGGTGCCGTGCAGAAAACAGCAGGCATCGACGCCCACCGAGGGCGGCGCGGCCGCTTGGAAGGCTCCATCGAGGCGAACGCCGTCGCGCGTCGTCGTTTGCACCAGATGGACCAGCAAGCGCTTGCTCCTTCGCGGCCGTTTCCATGCTCCGTGCAGGCAGTATATGAAATGCCTTACGAGCCGGAAGCGTAAGCGACGGATAAAGCGGGCCACACGTCGCTTATGCTTCCGGTTCGTTTCCGACACGAGTGATTCGTTGACGCTGCCGCTCCGCCGCGCCGTCGCTACCATTGCTTCATGCACGACACGCTGCTGCAAGACCTGGCGTTGGTCCTTCTGGTTTCGGCGGGGGCGACGCTGCTCTTCCACCAATTGCGGCAGCCCGTCGTTCTCGGCTATCTGCTCGCCGGCCTCATCGTCGGCCCGTTCACGCCCGGCCTCTTCGTCCAGGACGCCCACACTCTGCATACCTTGGCCGAGTTGGGCATGGTGCTGCTGATGTTCAGCCTCGGCTTGCACTTCAACCTGCGCAAGCTTGTCAAGGTCGGCGTCACGGCCGTCATCGCCTCGACGCTCGAAATCGGCCTGATGCTCTGGATCGGCTATCAAGTCGGCCAACTCTTCGGCTGGAGCAACGCCGATAGCATCTTCCTCGGCGCCCTGCTGTCCATCTCCTCGACCACGATCATCATCAAGGCGCTGCAAGACCTGAAACTGACCAAGGAGCCGTTCGCGGAATTGGTCTTCGGCATCCTCATCGTCGAGGACATCCTCGGCATCGCCCTGCTGGCCCTGCTGCCCACCCTGGCGAGCGAGGGCAACGTCAAGCCGATGGGCGTCGCTATCACGCTCGGACGACTGGCGTTGTTTCTCACGGGCGTGCTGGTGGTGGGATTGTTGGCGGTGCCGCCGCTCTTGCGCCACGCAGGCCGTTTTCGCAGCGACGAAATGCTCGTGGTGACGGCCGTCGGCCTGTGCTTCGGCACCAGTTTGCTGGCCCAGGATCTTGGCTACAGCGTGGCCCTCGGCGCCTTTCTCGCGGGCGCTATCGTCGCCGAGGCGCGCGAGGGCGCCAAGATCGAGCATCTCGTCGCTCCGGTGCGCGACATGTTCAGCGCCGTCTTCTTCGTGGCTACCGGCATGTTGCTCGACCCGAGATTGCTCGTGGAATACGCGCTGCCCATCGCCGTGCTGACCGTGACCGTCGTCGTCGGCAAGGTGGTGACATGCACCCTGGGCGTGTTCCTGGCGGGGCACGACGTCCGCACGTCGCTGCGAGTCGGCATGGGGCTAGCGCAGATCGGCGAGTTCAGCTTCATCATCGCGGTGTTGGGGCAGAAGCTGGGGCTGACCAGTTCGTTCCTCTATCCGGTGGCGGTGGCCGTTTCCGCGGTGACGACGCTGCTGACGCCCTATCTGATCCGCGGCGCTGACGGCTTGGTCAACGCCTTCGATCGCAATGCCCCGCCGTCGCTCGTCGCGGTCCTGCATCTGTACGGCCAATGGGTATCGCGGCTGGGAGAGGGAGAGGATCGAGGCGGCGGCCGTATCTGGCGCGCACTAGGAATGGTCGTCCTCGACATGGCGCTCGTGACGGCGCTTTTGGTCGGCGCTTCGGCATTAGGGCAGCGCGTCGATATCCCTCTCACCTTGCCGGCCGAGTGGGGCGGCAAGGCGACGTTGGCCTGGCTCATCGCCATGCTGCTGGCGTTGCCGCTGCTGCTAGCCGCGCTTTATCACATACGCGCTCTGGGGAAAGTCGTCGCCGCCACGCGCGTGCCGGAGAGGGCGCCGCCGCGGGTGCACGTTCTGGTAGCCGCTACCGTATCGCTGACGGCCAGTGTACTTTTGGCCGCGTGGGTCATGCTGCTCAGCGCCTCGCAGTTGCCGTCCTGGCCGGTATTCGCCACTCTGGCCTTGATGCTAGCCGGCCTGGCTTTCCCTCTACGCCGGTCGCTGATCGATCTGTACCGTCAAGGAAAAACGCTCATCGAAGAGACGTTGGCCGAGCCGCCCGGTCCTCCCATTCGGCCCTTGCCGCCGCTGCTGCGTGCCGCCCAGCTGGAAACGGTCGCCATCGCGGCCGACACCCATGCAGCGGGCAAACTGATCCGCGAGTTGGAACTGCGTCAACGCACGGGGGCCAGCGCCGTCGGTATCGAACGCGACGGCCAGGCCATCGTCAACCCCGGCCCCGACGAGGAACTCCGCGCCGGCGACCAGGTGCTGCTTCTCGGGGACCAAGCGCAGCTTGAGCGGGCCAGGGAGTTGTTGACGGCCGGTCGGTAGGATTGGGACCCAGAGTTCGTAAACACGTCTCACCGCGCCTCGAAGAGCAGCAACACCACCCAGGGCGGCGTTTTAGTGAACCGGCCGCTCGCCCGCCACACCGGTCCGACTTGATTGCAATGCCGCACTTCCAGCTGTGCCCAGGGGACGTTGGCCGACGCCCCGGCGAGGCGCATCGTCACCAACGACCCCGCTTCCAGGGGTTGATCTGCGTTCCACGTCACCCCGGTGGACGAGCGCTCGACCACGAGGGCGGAGCGCGGCGGCGCTTCGGCGATGGCGTCCGACAGTTGCACCGCGACGGGTTGTTCGGCCGGCCGCGTAGTCGGTCGCCGACGGTGGCTCACGAGGGGGCGCGGCGGTTCCTCGACGGCTTCGGACGGCTCGGCTTTCGGCGGGAAAAAGAAATGCGGCCGCGGCCTTCGCCAATAGCGGTAGACACGCATGGCCAAACAAACGACACCGAACGACAGCACGACGGCCAGCGACGGTAGCCAGGCCGGCCAATGGACCAGTTCTATACCCAGGCCTTGAAGCCACGACATGATCCACCCCATTCGCCGGGCGAGGAAGAGCGTCCCAGCCCCGCGCGTCGGCCTAGCGTCCCAGTCCAAAGACCAGGCCGGCCGCGAGCAGCAGGGCCGTCAACGACGACGTCAAGAGACTCAGGCAGCCGGTGCCGCCCGTGCCTTCGGCGTTCGGCACCTGGACGGCGCCGCCGCACTTCGGGCATTTCTCGATGTTCCCCGCGGCGGAAGTAGGGAAGTCCAGTTCGGCCCGGCAGTGCGGGCAGCCCACGCGCGGCAGCAGATCGGGCGGCGGCACGACGACCATTTCTTGGCAGCCGGCACAACGCGATTGCTTGCCGATGGCGCTCATTTCGGCGCCGAGCGATTCGCCGCACTTGGGGCAATTGAACTGAAACACGGGCGCTTCCTTCCCCAACTCCCCGGCGGGGAGCGGACGGGTGACGGACGACGAGTTTCCTCGGAAGGGGTTATGAGAGAAGCATACGTCGGCATCGCGGGGCGGTCAACCGGGCGCATCGCGTCGGCGCGAAATTTCATGGACCGGCGCGAAGGGAGATGATTCCGATACGCCATAAACAATGTGGCGAGGGTTCCTGTCACGGCATTCGGCCGAGGGGCCGGCTTTCTCCTCCCGACCTTACGCTCGATCCGACCTTACGCTCGATCCGTGCCTACCCCCGATGTCCGCGAACGGCGTCCGACCCACCCCGCCAGCCAACGGTGTTGGCAGCCGGTGGGGGTAGCTTGGCGGCCTGTGCCGTTTTCCCTGTGGAATTACGAATCGGGAACAAGCTGAAAAGAGCTGTGTCCATCGCCGCTCGTTTATTCTTGCCGAATGTTCTCAGTACTCGCGTCAGGTCGAGGACTGCTCAGCCAAGTCGCCCAGCACCTGACTTACGCCTTCGTGATCGAATATCACAGGAATGCCCCCCGGAGCCGCGAAAAGAGCTATCCCGTGTCGAACCGCTAGTGCTTCGGGGTGGTCCACCGCCAAGCGGTCGCCGTCCACCATCGCTACGGTAAACGGCCGGAACGGTTTTCGGTTCCTGAAAGTCTTAATCGTGACGTCGAAGGTCTCTCGGTCCATAAATCGCCTCTTAGGAGTTTAAGCGCTTCTCCTTTTTGTATCGTGACTTCGGCTCCCAGCGGAGGCAATTCGGGTGCACGGGATTGCAGTCCATCATCTCTTCCGCAACCAGATCGTCAGCACCTTGCCATCGATTTTGACCTCCACCTTTACCCCATCGCCATCCACCCCAGGGGCCGACCACTCGACCGTCAGCGTCTCGACGGCGATCGTTTGGCGATGCTCATCGATGGCTTTCATCAACTCCGAGGCGTCGCTGTGCAGATCCAGGAAAATGCGGTCCTCGACCGCGAGACCGGCCTTCTTGCGCGAATCCTGGACGTGGCGCACCACCTCGCGGGCCATGCCTTCGCGCGCCAGTTCCGGCGTGATGCGCGTATCGACCAGCGCTTGCGTCGGACCGTCGGCGCTGCCGGCCCAGCCCTCGGGCGCTTTGAGGACGACCGCCACGTCGCCGGGATCGAGCGTCACGGGACCAGCCGGACAATCCAACTCGAACGACTGACCCGCCTGCACCTTGGCGGCGATAGCGGCGGGGTTGGCGGCCGCTAACGCCTTGCGTACCTCGGCCAAACGCGGCCCAAGTTTCGGGCCAAGCTCCTGCATCTTCGGCTGAATCTCATAGCGCAGCAGCGGGCCGTTCGCGGCATCGTGCAGCGTTACCTTCTTGACGTTCAACTCCTCGACGATCTGATCGGCGAAGCGCTCGACGGCGCGGCGTGCCTCGTCGGAACCGGCCAGCACCTTCATTTCCGCGAGCGGTTGACGTACCTTGATCTTGACGCTATTGCGCGCCGCCGAGCCGAGAGACACTAACGCTAACAGAGCATCCATCTCATGTGATAACGGCTCGTCGTTGAGCGTGGGTTCCACCTCGGGGAAGTCGAGCAGATGAACGCTGCGCCCCTCATCGCCGCTGACGAGATTGCGGTACATCGTTTCACTCAGGAAAGGCATGATTGGGGCGAACAATTTGGTCAGCGTGACCAGCACGGTATACAGCGTCTGATACGCGGCCAACTTATCCTCGCCTTGCTCGCTCTTCCAGAAGCGCCGCCGATTGCGCCGGACATACCAGTTGCTCAGGCGGTCATCGACGAAATTCTCCGCCTCCAGGCAGAAGGCCATTACGTTATATCTCTCGAAAGACTCGCGCGCCTTCTGGATGAGTAATTGTAGGTCGGACAGAATGCAACGGTCGATATCGGGACGACGTGATACCGGCACCAGTGGCGCTTGCGGATCGAAGCCGTCGAGCCGGGCATAATTGCAGAAGAAGGCGTAAGTATTCCACAGCTTCAACACTAACTTGCCGCGCACTTCCTCGGCGGGGCCATATCCGAAGTTAAGGTTGCTCGACGGGTTTTGCCGGCAGAACATCCAGCGCATCAGGTCGGCGCCGATTTTGTCGGCGGCCTCGTCGAAGGGGATGGAGTTCCCCGTCGACTTGTGCATCTCATGGCCGCGCTCGTCGCGCATCAAAGCATGGCCTAGCAACACCTTAAACGGCGGCTGGTTCTCCATCATCGTGCTCATCGCCAGGATGGCGTAGAACCAGTTGCGGAACTGGCCGGGAAAGCATTCGGTGATGAAGTCGGCCGGGAACCACTCCTCCCAGGCGGCGCGGTCCTTAGTGTAGCCCATCGTTGAATACGGCACGATGCCGGCGTCGAGCCAGGGATTGCCCACGTCGCCGATGCGCGTCATAAGATTGCCGGTCTTCGGGTTCCTGATCTTGACCTTGTCGATCCACGGGCGATGCGGCGTCTTGCCCTCGAACTCTTCCCAGCCCTCGACGGCGCGTTCCCGCAACTCCGGGAGCGAGCCGATGACCTCGAACTCGCCGGTCTTCTCGTCCACCCAGATGGGCAAAGCCAATCCCCAGAAGCGCTTCTTGGAGATCATCCAATCGCCCATGTTTTTCAGCCAGTCCAGCTCGCGCGCCTGGCCGTTGATGTCCTTGGGCAAAAACGTCACCTGGCGGACTACGTCCATGATCTCCTCGCGCCAGCTCATGCCGATGAACCACTCGTCCACCAGGCGGAAGAGCAGTTCCGTCTTGCAGCGCCAGCAATGCGGATAGCTGTGTGGATAGCGCTCGACTTCCAGGAGCAAGCCCTTTTGCTTAAGGGCGGCGAGCATCCATTCGGTGGTGCTTGGATCGACGGCCGACTTGCCTTCCAGGTCGCCGAAGCCAGGCATAAAGGTGCCGTAGTCGTCCAGCGGCGCGACGGGCGGCAGCTTCTCCTTTTTGCCGAGGTGGAAGTCCTCCTTACCGCAACCCGGGGCGATGTGGACGATGCCGGTGCCTTCCGTCTCGCCGACCACGTCCCAGGCGACGACGCGATGGAGTTCCCGCGCCGACTTGTCGGGCGCCCAACCCTGCTTGCGGACCACGTCGGCCGTCTCTTCGGGGAAGCCGAATGGATGTTGCTGGGCCGGCAATTCGTCGAATGGCCCGTCGTAGGTCAAGCCGATGAGAGCCGTGCCGGGCACCTCGCCGACGATTTCGTAGCCGCCCTTTTCCTTGAAAATCTGTTCGAGGGTCTTGAGCTTGGGCACGCCTTCGACCCATTCCTTGCGCTTGAATTGGTCTTCGAGGCGTTGCGCGGCGAAGGCGCCCTTAGCCAGGTAATACACTTGGCCGCGATGCTCCACTTTCAAATAGGTCAACGTCGGATTCACGGCGGCGGCGACGTTGCTGCTCAACGTCCATGGCGTCGTGGTCCAGACGAGGAGGTTTTCGTTGGTTCTCTCGCGCAGCGGAAAGCGGACAAAGACCGACTTGTGGGCGACCATATGATAGCCCTCGTGCATCTCCATCTGGCTGAGGCCGACGGCGCAGCGCGGGCACCAGGGCATGGCGTCGTAGCCACGATAGACCAGGCCGCGCTGGTGGCACTTTTTCAGGAAACTCCAGATGGTGGTATTGTTCTCGCGCGACATCGTGTAATAGCTGCGCCGCTCATCGACCGGCCTGGCCCAATCCTCGTCGCGGTCCCAATCCATCCAGTAGCCGAGGCGGATCGATTGCTCCGTCTGCACGCGGGCGAACTTATCGACGCGGGCCTTGCACAGCTGGACGAACTTGTCGATGCTGGCGAAGCGGTCGCCGGGGACCAGATCCTCGATATCGAGCTTCGACTTGATGCCGAGTTCCTTTTCGACCTCGACTTCGACCCAAAGGCCCTGGCAATCGAAGCCGTTTTGATAGCGCAGTTCATGGCCGGTCATGGCGAAGTAGCGCTGATAGGCATCCTTGTAGGTGCGGCCCCAGGCGTGATGGACGCCCATCGGATTGTTGGCGGTGATCGGCCCGTCGAGGAACGACCACTTGGGCTTACCGCGATTCTTCTGGCGCAGGCGCTCGAAGGCCTGGCTTCGCTTCCAGAATTCGAGCACGGCCCGCTCCTGGGCGGGGAAATCGACTTGCGTATCCACCTTGTCGAACGGCATGACGGCCACCTCGCGTGAAAACCGGGAAGTCCGTATTCTATCAAGGAGACACCGTTTAGCGACGCTTCGGAGAAGTCATCATGAACTCGCGTTCACAAAAAGCGTAGGGAAACAAGCGTTTTCTTGGCGAGCGGGGGGCGGAAGCCCCCGGAGTGTGCATTCTCAGGGGGCTTACGCCCCCCCCGCGCCGGGGTATTTTCATTCCGGTCTCGTCCCAAAAATCGAGTAACCGCATGGCCCCTCTCCGCATCGCCGTGCTGCTCAGCGCCGGCGGCACCACGCTGCAAAATCTGCTCGATCGCGTCGCCGATGGCCGGCTCGATGCCCAAATCGTACTCGTCATCGGCAGCCGGCCCGACGCCTTCGGCCTGGAGCGCGCTCGACGAGCCAAGGTGCCGACCGCGGTGGTTGAGCGCAAGGAATGCGCCACCAAGGAAGAATTCAGCCAGCGCATTTTCGCCCAGGTGCGCGACGCGAACACCGACCTCGTCTGCATGGCCGGCTTCCTGCAATTGCTGCCGATCCCCGACGATTTCCTCTACCGGGTGATGAACATTCACCCCTCGCTGATCCCGGCCTTTTGCGGCAAGGGGTTCTACGGCCATCACGTTCACGAAGCGGCCCTGGCGTATGGCGTGAAAGTAAGCGGCTGTACCGTGCATTTCGCGGACAACCAGTACGACCACGGGCCGATCATTTCGCAGCGCGCCGTGCCAGTGTTGGACGACGACACGGCCGAGACATTGGCGGCGCGGATATTCGACCAGGAGTGCGAGGCGTATCCCGAGGCGATTGCGTGGTACGCGGCGAAGCGGTTGCGCGTGGAGGGAAGGCGGGTGCGGGTTGTGGATGATGGTTTGAAATCGTAGGTAGCGGAGAATCACGCCATGACCGCCGCGCAACTCGAAGCTGAGGTAGCCAAGGGCGAGTCCGATACGCTGGAGTTCAAGAAATCGACGGCCGAGCGCGAGGCCGCCATGAAGACCCTGTGCGGAATGCATAACGGCGCCGGTGGCCGCGTCTTGATCGGCGTGACGGAGACGGGCAAGATTCGCGGGCAAGCGGCCGCCGACTCGACACTCAAGGATTTGGCGCAGGGCTACACGCAGTTTGAGCCAGCGGCGCCCATTCGCCAGGAGCGTGTCGCGCTGGCCAATGGCCAAGAGGTGTGGGGTGACGAAGGCTGAGTTTCTCGATCAGCAGCAGCTCACCGGCCATGCCTTTCGCTTGCTGCGCGAAGCGGACTTGTTTCTCCACCGCCACCTCCCCGTCGCTGGGCGCTTCGAGCCGGGTGTCCTGGAGCCCAAAGACGAGCCGCTGTTTCCGCCGCTCGCCTTGCGTGAGGCGTTGGTGAATGCGCTGGTTCATCGGGACTATTCCATCCCTGGGGGAGCGGTGAGCGTAGCCGTTTACGACAACCGCGTGGAAATCACCAGCACGGGCACCCTGCCATTCGGCCTGACCGTTTCCGATCTGATGCGCGACCATCTCTCGAAGCCGCGCAACCCGCTATTGGCCGAGGTGTTCTACCGCCGGGGGCTTATCGAAAAGTGGGGGCGTGGCACGCAGAACATTATCGCCCTGTGCGTGGCGGCCGGCCATCCGGCCCCGGAGTTCGAGGAACGAGCCGGGGACGTGACCGTCCGCTTCATTCCGTCTGGGTACGTCCCGCCCCACCGGGTCGAACACAATTTATCCGAAAGGCAGCGGCGCGTGCTTCACTTTCTCGGCGACGGGCGTCGCGCTTCGGCGTCGGCCATTCGCGCGTCTATCGACCCGGCTATGTCCGCGCGCACTCTGCGCTATGATCTTAAATTCCTACGCAGCTTGGGCTTAATCGAATCGTCGGGACGAGGTCCGGGTGCCGGATGGTGGCTGGTGAGGAATAAGGCGGAATAAGGCGGAATATCGACGCCCGTGTCGATCCACTCTGAAACCGGCCGTTCCTTCCGATGCATTCTACTCGGCGGCATTGTCCCCCGCCGCCCCTGGCGGCGACTCCTCCACCACTTCGAGCATCGCCGCTCGACGCAGCCAACCGTTGCCGGCAAGTACCCACGCCTCGCCGCGCAGGGCGTCGCTGCGCGTCGAGCGAAGGCGTTCCATTAACTTGGGTGGCGCCGTCACGATGAGTCGATGGCCTTCGGGGCGCAAATCCACGGGATCGAGGCCGGCGCCGGTCAGGCCGCGCGGCTGACACCACGAGTGCCAGGCGCAGAGCCAATCCTCGGCGGGCGGCTCATCGGCGACGCGCGGGAACACGTCGCGCCAGCCCTCTTCGAGGGAAAAGGCCGGTGCGTCGCCCTGGAGCGTCCCGTTGTCGGGGCGCACCGCGAAGCCGAGTAGTCGGCCGTCTTCCGTCAGGGCCAATGCCACCGGCAAGCGCTCCGGCCGATCGACCAGGACGCGGCGCCACGGCGGCGGGTCGTCGGCCGCCTGGCTGGCGTTAATGGTGACGATCTGGCTCACCTCCGGCGGGAAACGGAACCGTTGCTTCCAATCCTCGGGTTGAGCCAGGCAGTCGGCTAACCAGGCAGCGTCGAAACGCCAGTCGGCGTCGGCGGTCCAGGGTAGGCAAAGCGTGGCGTCGAGGTGCAAAAAGTGCGGCGCCGAATCGGCGCGTTCGCCGTGGACGAAATAAAAAGGCCGGCGCTCGGGAACGGCACGCGCATACGCGCCGGTTTCCAAGGCCCGGCGCCCTCGTTCGGTGACGGTCCATCCGGCGCCGAATGCGGCGAGACCGTCGCTCCGCAAGGAGTCGAGTGCCTGGCCTAGCAGGGGACGGCCCGGGCGGAGATTTTCCTCGATGCCTTCGAGCGTGCCATCCGGTGCCCGGCTCATCGCTTGAAGCACGAGGCGATGCAAGGGGTCGAGGCGGTCGGAGCGGGCCACGACGGCGAGGGCTTCGACGCGGTGGAGGAGGAGATGGCCGACCCAGAGCGACCGGGGTTGGCAGGGTGCGAGTTGCCGCCACCAGCCGGCCAGCGATCGGGCCCCGGGGAACGCCAGGGCGGCGGGGACCGTCATGCTCGGCCGCTTTCGTGCAGATGAAAAGCGTGGGCGTGGGTGCCGTCGCCGTGCAAGTAGCGGAGGAGGCCGTTGATCAAGTCGCGCTCGCGGGCGGCCGCGGCGTCGTCCAGGTGATCGACCGGCCCTTCCCACTGGCCGCGGCGGACCAGCGTGCCGGGATCGCCGAACAGGATCAACCGTTGACGGGCGCGGGTCATGGCCAGGGTCAGGCTGCGCGGCCCCTCGCCGAAGGCGACGGCGCGGTGGGTGTGGCTCCGCGTCAGACTCACGAAGACGACCTTGGCCTCGCATTCGCGCAGCGCGGCGGGAACGTCCACGCGGATATCGGCGTCGGCCAGCACGGGACATCGGCGGATCAAGCAGCGGATCAGTTCCGCCTGGGCCGGGTACAGCGCGAGGACCATCACCGACGACCGCTCGGGAGGCGTACCCAGGCTTTCGAGCGTGCGGACAAGGGCCTGGGCTTCGAGGAAGTTGACCAGTCCGGTGGCCGGCAGTTCGGGGCGTAGTTCGGCGGGGAGGCGGTCACGGCTGCGCGGGTCGGCCAGGTCGAGTTCCAGGCCGGCGCCGGCCCGAAACGAGCGGCCGCGCGGCGAAACCCCGTTGCGCCGTCCGTTCTCCGGTTTGCCCGAGTCGTGGTGCAGCGCCGGCACGGGGACGAATTCAACGGGCGCCGGCTGGCCGTTGCCCGAGGGCAGCGTCACCGGGCCGTAGACATTGGCGAACAGCAGGTCCGAGAGGAAGACGGCCAGGTGCGGGGCCGAGCGATGGGGTATCCCCAGGCACGCCGTCCGGCCCAGGTCGCGGAAGCGCAGATGGCGTTCCAGCCAGGTTTCGGCGCGGGCGCGATCCCAGTCGGCGGCGCGGTCGAACTCGATGCCCAGCGTGCGCCAGGTTGAGGCGTCCGTGCCGACGTCAATGAGCAACTCGCGGACGCCCGCTTCCAGTTCGAGGCGCGACGCGGCGGCAGCGTCTCCTTCCGAGAGGCGCACGACGATCTTCGCGGCATCCTCGGACCAGTGGTAGCCGGCGCCCCCGGCGCGGACGGGCAATTCTTGCAATTCGCGGAAGAGATATTCCTTCGCCCCGAGCGCCGACATGCCGGCGGGAAACAGGACCTCGGCCAGGATGGGAGCGGTTCGCGGACGCGCCAGGATGCGCAACTCGATATCGGGAAAATCGACGACCGGCTCGCTTTCGAGGTACGAGCGTTGGTCGGCCGAGAGAGCATGGAGCCGACAGCCGAGGCGCTGCCCTTCCGCGAACCACTGATAGGGTAAGCGCCGCGGATCGGCATGGAGCTTGTCCCAGAGACGCGGCAGCAAGGTCGGCACCGGCGCGATGCGCGGCCGGGGCCGAGGCGCGTCGCGTTCTCCGTGGCGGCGCGGCTCGGCCGCTCGCCGCGGCTCTTCGTCATCGAAGTCCGCTTCGCCGATCAAAACCCAGCGGCGCGCGCGGCGGGCCACGGCGATGAAGTCGGCCTCGGCGAGCAAGTGGGCATGTTCGACGACGAGCAGATCGAAGGAGGAGTTGGTCGCGTCGCCGAAATGGGGGTCGCCGGCGACGGCGTTCAGCGGGGCGGCAACGACGTTGGTGGAGGCGGCGACGCGTTTCGGCCATTCGCTCTGGAGAACGGCCAGGCCTTCCGCCCATTCGCGGGCACAGGCCGCTTGGCTTTCGTCTTCCAGCGACGCCCGGCGCCAGGATTCCACGGCGCGTTCCACGGCGAGGGGCGTCGGATCGGCGGGCGGAGCCGTCTCCGGGGCCAGGTCGGCCACGGCGAGGCGCCATTTCTCGGCCACCAAGTCGCGGTCGCGGCGCAGGGCGGCGTCGCGGTCGTCGATGTCCGCGCGGCGGCGAGCGATTTCTTGCTCGATGGTCTGGCGGCGGGTCGCCTGGTAGTCGGCTTCCGCTTGCTCGCGTTGGCGGTCGAGGGCCGCCGATTCGTCGCCCAAATCGGCCAAAGCCTTGTGCAATTCCTGCTGGCGGACCTCCAACTCGGCCAGGCGCGACGATGGATTGCCCTTCAGCGTCGCCTTCCACCAGGTGCCGGTCCAGAACTGCCGGCGCTGCTTGGCCTCGGCCAGCGGCCGGACCTCTTCGAAGTGCGGCGCCATTTCGGACAGTTCATGAACGTGTCCCGACCGAACTTTCTCCAGGCGGTCGCGCTTGCCGGCAATTACGGCCAGGAGGTCCTGCCGCGTCCGCGCGGACGCAGCCAGCGCTTCGACGAGGGGACCGCCCTCCGGCGCATCGGCGTCGCGCGCGACTTCCTCGCCGATGCGGTCGCGGCGCTCGGCCAGGGCAACCGCTTCGGCGCGCAATCGCTCCTGGGCATCGGCCAATTCTCGGCAGCGTTCCCAGACCGCTTCATCGTGTTGGCGCCGTTCGTGTCGTTGGTGGGCAACCTCGACCTGCCGCCGTGCCGCGCCGAGGGTATGTTCCTCGAAGTGGCGGAGGCGGGCGTCGAACGTCAAGGCGGCGATGGCGGACGGCAATTGCTCGATCCGTTCCTCGCGCCCCAGCAGTCGAATGGCGCCGACCGAGTCGCGCGGCCCGACCTGTTCGAGAACGCCATCGACGGCGGCAGCCAACGGCGAAACGAGCAGCACCCGCTCGCCGCGAATCGCCGCCTGGGTGACGATTTCCGCGGCGACGCGCGATTTGCCGCTGCCGGGCAGCCCTTGAATCAGGCACAGGTCCGGCGTGGCCAGTGCCTTGGCGACGGCCTCGCGCTGGCTGGCGTCGAGGTCAACGTCGAGGCATTCGACACTTGCGGCTCGAACGGGCATCCAGTCGGCGAGACGGCCGGCGAGAGCGGCGGACAGCAGCCGACGCACGCGATCGGACGACTGGCCATTCGCCGGCACCGTCAGCCGCGCGGCCTGGACGGCCTGGCCGCCGCGGGCGATGGCCAGGACTTCCGCTTGCTGCGCCGGCGTCAATTGCGGGTAAAGGTCGTCCCAGCAGACGGGACGCTCCGGGACGGCCGGGCCGGCGCTGGGCCGTACCGCGGCCGGCGCGGCGACGCGGGGCGGCGCGGAGACTGCTGCGAACGCTGGCCGGTCCCGTGGAGTCATCGAGGATCCTCAGCTGCAATCCGTCGGCCAGACCCGCTCCTCAAGAGAGGCAGGTGGGGTGTCGTGGGGAAACATCGTGATGCGAACCAGGCCATCGGGGAACAATCGGACCCCCGCCTTTGGGGCCGGAGTGCGGAGATGTCGCCATCCCTCTATCGACATATGTTGCATTATTCCGTGATCCGCCGTCCCATTTCTAGCAATTTTTCGATTTTTACCATCTTTTACGGAAAGACGGGCAGCGCCGGAAATGGATTGCGGCATCACCGATCGAACGTTGGCGGCAAAATTCCTTGCGCCGCCTTGCCCCGTCGCCCGGTTTTTCCCCGTCAGTATAGACGCCCGTGTCGGAATAAGCTATCGCACTGTTTCTCTGCCATCGACTCAATCTTGGCGAGCGTCGAGGCGTACGCCTGACGTGTTCGCTGCTCATGCGTCGGGCTTACGCCTCGACGCTCGCCTAGCCCGGAAGAAATGGCCGTCATTCGCTGACGCGCACCACCTCAATGGTCGGCTTGCCCAGCATCACGCGCATCACCGGCAACAACGGCTTCAACGATTGCGTATCGTGCCAGCTGGCGTCGGTGATCTTCACGTGACCGGGGCCAACCGAACCGCGGCCGAGCGTGGCGTCGAGCGACAGCCATTCGCCGCGCACCCAAACCTCGGTCCACATGTGGTAGCCTAGAACGGCCTGGTTGCGCATATCCACATAGACGAGACCGATGGCGGTGCGCGCCGGCACGTTGGCGGCGCGGCACATGGCGGCCGCGAGCATGGCGTGTTCGGTGCAATCGCCTTCCAGCGTCTTGGCGACGTGGTCGGCGGTGGCCATCGCCTCGGTGTAGTTCTGGATCTTCATGTTCGTCTTGACCCACTTCTCGATGCGCAGCGCCTTCTTCCACGGGTCAGTTTCAGTTCCGACGGCCGCCTTGGCGTGTTCCTTCACCTTGGCGTCGGCCGAGTTGATGTAGTAGTTGCTCTTCGAATACTCCTCGCCCGGTTCTTTCGTGCCTTCGGGAGCCTTGGCCGGCGGCTGACGCAAAGCCTTGACGTGCAACTCGAATTCCTTGCCCCTGGCGTTCTTGACCGATTGGCGATTGTCGCTGGCGAACGCCGTGGCCGGGTCGTCGTCGCCGGGCAGCGTGATCTTGTAGACGACGCCGGCGCTTTCGTGCGGCGCGTCGATGCGGCGATTGAGCGGCAGCAACTGCGTCAGGCCGATGTCGCCGATCTTCGCCGGCAACACGTCGCGGAGCGCTTCCTGCTTGGTGGTGCGGACGAGGACCATTTTGCCCAGGCCCGGCGCATCCACCGCGCTGCGGATCACCTGCAAGTCGTCGTCCAGCCAGTAGGTGGTGCCCGGCAATTGCACGTCGCCGATCTTGTCCGGCTTCGCCTCGGCGCGGAGCAGCTTGCGTTTCACCTTGTCGATGACGATCTCTTCCGGCTCCTTGACGACGGCCTTGACCGCCACCACGGAGTTGATGGTCGGCTCGAAGTGCAGATAGCTGAAGGAATCGCCCGGTTTGGACTTCTTCTCCTTGAACAAATCGAGTTCGCGCGAGAGGCCGACGACTTCGGAATTCCAGGGAATGGCCCGATCCAGATTGGCTTTGCCTTTGATTTTAACGTGCAGCTGCTTGCCTTCCACGGCGCCGGTCAAGGCCAGCATCTGTTCCTTGCCCAATGCCTGCTTCATGGAGACGGCCGTCACCTTGCCGTCCATCGTTTCCTCGGTGCCGGTCTCGCTGTGGATCTGCACCGTGTCGCCCATGCGCTTGAGGGTCAAATTGAGGGTGAGGTTGGTGCGCAGTATTTTCTTGCCGTCGCGTTCCACTTCTTCCACGAGGGTATGCGCGTAGCCGGTGCGGTTGCCGTCGAGGTAGATGGCGTCCCAGAGGTCGCGGACGGGCTTGGCGGCCGGCTCCGGCGCGGCGGTCGTCGCCGTCGTCAGAACGAATACCCCGAGACACCAGGCACAGGCTCGAACCATGAGTCAGGCTCCTTCGTGAAAGGGAACGTGCCGCCGGCATCATACCCGGTAGGCCGGTATAAACCCAAGTACAGTCCGGCGGCGCTTGCCCGACTTGCCTTTCTTACCTAACTGATCGCCGCCATGCCCATTTGTCGCCGCCAGGCCGATAATTGCCCCAGATGAATGCCAATGTGCGTGGTCATCAAGTGAGCGATGACTTCGCGGGCCGTCGGCAACATCGGTTTCAGGCGCGTGGCCGCCGCCTCGACGGTCTCCCCCTTCGTCTTGTACAGGCCTGTTTCCACCCGGCTATCGTAGATCACGAGAACGAGAATAAGTATCTTCATGGCGCTCCCTGGGGGGACTGCCCCGCCTTGAGCAAGTCTCGGATCTCGGTCAACAATTCCTGTTCCTTGGTCAACGGCGGCGGTGTCGTCTGTTCCTCCTGTTTCGCCTTCATGATCCAGCCAAGGAACTTCACGATAAAGACGAACAGCGCCAGGGCGACGATCAAAAAATTGACGACTTCGCCGAGAAAGAGGCCATACGGCACCTCCTGGCCGTTGATGACGAGCTTCCAGGTGGTATAGCTCTGATTGCCGGGGATGAGCAGGCCGACCAACGGCATGATGATATTCTTGACCAGCGAATCGATGATCCGTCCAAAAGCGGCGCCGATGATGACGCCGACCGCCAGGTCGATGACGTTTCCCTTGAAGGCGAAGGTTTTGAACTCCTCTACCAGGGAGAAGGCACGCTTGGTCGGCCGAAGGGCGGACAGTTTGCCGAGGGCATCCATCGGTTGAGTCTCTCACGCTGAACTGAAACGAATCGGGGGAGCGGGGGGGGGGGGGGGGGGCCCCCG
>JBBSES010000022.1:0-17517 GCA_038239465.1 Gemmatales bacterium | reverse complement strand
AGGGGAACGGAGCCACACCCTCTAGGACAACCGGGCCATCGGCGCCATAATACGCTTATGGACCCCACCCCCATCGCCTTGTCGTTCGACCAGGGCACCGTCGTCCTGCGCGGCCCCGAGCCGGAACCCCTGCAAGCGTTGCCCGGCGCGCGCTTCGACCAACGCTCGGGCACCTTCCGCGCCGAAGGGCGCTGGTATCGAGCCATCGTCGAACATCTGCGCCGCGAGAAAATCCCCTACCAGGACGACGCCCGCGCCTATCAACCGACGCCGTGGCCCATGCAGCTGGACCGCGCCGCGTTTCCGCATCAGACCGAGGCGCTCGAAGCGTGGTGGGAACAAGGGGCACGAGGCGGCGTCGTGCTGCCGACGGGCACGGGCAAGACGCACCTCGCCATCCTGGCCATTCACAAGGCGGGCCGGCCGACGCTCGTGGTCACGCCGACTATCGACCTCATGAACCAGTGGTACGGCGAACTGACGCAGGCGTTCAACGTGCCCGTGGGACTTCTCGGCGGCGGCTATTACGATTTGCAGCCGTTGACGGTGACGACCTACGACTCGGCTCACCTCTACGTCGAGCGCTGGGGCAATCGCTACGGGTTGCTTGTCTTCGACGAATGCCATCACTTGCCGGGGGCGTCGTACATGACGGCCGCGATCGGCAGTATCGCCCCGTTTCGCCTCGGCCTGACGGCGACGCCGGAACGCGCCGATGGCCAGGAATCGCTTCTCACGGAATTGATCGGCCCGTTGATCTATCGGCGCGAAATCAAGCAGTTGGCGGGCGAATACCTGGCCGAGTACCACACCGAGCGCCGCTACGTCGATCTCGCCGACGAGGAAAAGCAGCGCTATCAGGCGGCCCGCGATCAATATCGAAACTTCGTCGAAGAGCGCGGCATCAGCATGGGCGGGCCGAGCGGCTGGCAGCGCTTCCTGCAAGAGACCTATCGTTCGCCCGAGGGACGAGCGGCGTTTCTCGCCTATCGGGAGCAGAAGAAAATCGCCCAGGCGGCGCCGGCCAAGTTGCGCGAGTTGGAAGAATTGCTCGACCGACATCGCGGCGACCGTGCCCTGATCTTCACGGCTGACAACGCCACGGTATATCAAATCGCGCGCCGCTTTCTCATCCCCGCCATCACGCATCAGACCAAGACCAAGGAGCGGCGCCATCTCCTCATGGGCTTTAGCGACGGCAGCTATCCCATCCTCGTCACCAGCCAGGTGCTGAACGAGGGGGTCAACGTGCCGGAAGCGAACGTCGGCATCGTACTCTCGGGTACGGGCAGCGTCCGCGAACACGTCCAGCGGCTGGGCCGCTTGTTGCGCAAGGTGGGCGACAAGCAGGCGACCTTGTACGAGGTCATCACGCGCGGCACGGCCGAGGAGTTCACCAGCGACCGGCGACGGCAGCATCACGCATATCAATGAGAGGCAGCCGTGAAACAGTTCACCATCGTCGTCAAGCCGTTCCGCGCCGAGGCCGTGCTGCGCGCCGTCAGCGACCTGGGCGTGACGGCCTGCGTCGTCCGCGAAGCCAAGGGCTACAGCCGGCAAAAGGGGTATCTCGACCGCTATATCGGTAGCGAATATAGCCTGGCCTTTTTGCCAAAAGTCGAAATCAGCGTTTGGGTCCAGGAGGACCGGGCCGCCGAGGTGGCGGATCGCATCGTCCGCGCCGCGCGCACCGGACGCATCGGCGACGGCAAAATCTTTCAACTCGATATGGCTTGGCCCGAGCCGATTGAGTTTTAGGGCGCGCTCAAGTCTTCGTCGGGGGCCGGCGACGAACGGCGTAGCCATACTGAATGGGATAGGTTGGCTCTTGATTGAGCGCCTGTTGGGCCGCGATGGCCCAATACGGTTGGCGGAGCATTTCGCGCGCGAGCAGCACCAAATCGGCCGCCCCGGACGTGACGATCTCGTTGGCCTGCATCGTCTCGGTAATCATGCCCACGGCGCCGGTGGGGATGCCGGCCTCGCGGCGGATGGCGGCGGCGAACGGCACCTGATAGCCCTTGCCCACCGGGATGCTCGCCTTGGGCACCAGCGCGCCGGAAGAAGCGTCGATCAAATCGACGCCCAGCGGCTTAAGTTGTTTCGCCAGGGCCACCGATTGCGGCAAGTCCCAACCGCCTTCGACCCAGTCGGTCGCCGAGATACGGACGAACAGCGGCAATTCCTCGGGCATGACGCGGCGCACTGCGGCCGTCACCTCGCGCAAGAATCGCGTGCGATTGTCGAAGCTGCCGCCATAAGCGTCGGTGCGCCGATTGCTCAGGGGCGAGAGAAACGAGTGCAGCAAATAGCCGTGCGCCGAGTGCAGTTCGATGACGCGAAAGCCGGCGTGCAGGGCACGGCGGGTCGCCTGCACGAAGGCATCGGTAATCTGTTGGATGCCGTCGGCATCGAGTTCGCGCGGCAAAGGGTCATCGGCGTTGAAGGGGATGGCGCTCGGGCCGACGACGGTCCAGCCGCCGTCGGCAGCTGTCTTCAGGCGAGCGCCGCCCTTCCAGGGAAGATCGCAGCTGGCCTTGCGGCCGGCGTGGGCCAGCTGAATGCCGGCCACCGCCCCCTGACCTTGGACGAAGCGTGCGATGCGTGCCAGCGGTTCGACGTGGCCATCGTCCCAGATGCCCATATCGCCCGGAGTGATGCGGCCATCGCGCGTGACGGCCGACGCTTCCACGAACACTAGGCCCGCGCCGCCTGCCGCGCGGCTTCCCAAGTGAACGAGATGCCAGTCATTCGCAAGTCCCTCGTCGGCGGAATACTGACACATGGGCGACACCGCGATCCGATTGCGCAGCGTGACGCCGCGCAATGTGAGCGGCGTGAGCAAGTCGGTGTCGGGCGTGTTGCGGTCGTGCGACACGTCGGCCAGGCAAGCGCGCGACTCGTTCATGGCGGTGGCCTTCCCGGTAACGGAGGATCGAAGGGACTTCGGTAGCATATACCGAGGGAGTTGTCTCGACCTTACGCTGAGCGATACCGTGGTGGTTAGTACTTTTGAGTGCGCTGCGGTTCTGGATCGATTCGTCGGCCCCTGCCGGGGCCGGAGCGGCGAGCATCGGTTTTCCACGGGTTGCGCTGCGCCCGCATTCGCGGGCTGCGCTCCACCCGTGGCTACATTCGTTGGCCCCTATCGGGGCCGTAATACGCTCTTCGCCCCGGAAGGGGCGCACGGATGTAGCCACGAGTGAAGCGCAGCGCAACCCGTGGAACCAGGCCCCTCAATCCTTCTTCGCCCCGGCAGGGGCGTACGAATGTAGCCACGGATGAAGCGCAGCGCAACCCGTGGAAAGCTCCACACGTAGAGAGAAAGGCCAAGCGATGGCGGACTACTGGCTACTTTGGGCGCTCCTCTCGGCGTTGTTCGCGGGCGCGACGGCAATCCTGGCGAAAGTGGGCGTGCGTGACATCGACTCCAACCTGGCGACCGCGATTCGCACCGTGGTCATCCTGGTCTTCGCCTGGTCGATCGCGCTGGCGCGGGGTGTGCCCAACCTCGGCGCCGTGGCCGGCCAGACCTGGCTGTTCCTGGTGCTGTCGGGCATCGCCACCGGGGCATCATGGCTGTGCTACTTTCGCGCGCTGCAGCTGGGCGAGGCGTCGCGCGTGGCGCCGGTGGACAAATTAAGCGTCGTCGTGGCGATGGCGCTCGCGGTGATATTTTTGCACGAGCGCTTGACGTGGCAACATTGGGTCGGCGGGGCACTCATCGTCAGTGGGAGTATCGTCCTGGCGCGGGCGTGAAATCAGGGCGCGACGCGCAGCCGTTGGGCGATGGCGTCCACGTCGTAGACGCAACCGGCCCAGGTGCCGCCGCTGGCCGCCTGGAGCGTGGCCCAGAGGCGGGTATCGTCGGGCAAGCCGGCGTCGGCGGCCAAGTCGGGGCGCGCCGGCCGGCTGGCCAGGAGGCGCGTTCCCGCTTCGACCGGATGCTCGCCGGCGCCGACGAGGTCGATGCTACCCTCGAGCGTGGTCCGATCGATGACGATGCGAACGCGGTCGCCGTCTTGCACCTTGCCGATGGGGCCGCCGGCCAGCGCTTCCGGGCCAACGTGGCCGATGCAGGCGCCCGTCGAAACCCCGGAGAAGCGTGCGTCAGTCACGACGGCGACGTGCTTGCCCCAGCTGAGATGTTTCAAGGCCGACGTTACTTGATAGATTTCTTCCATGCCTGATCCCAACGGCCCGCGACAAATGAGGACGATGACGTCGCCCGGTTCGATCTTCTTGGCGCCGATGCCCTTCAAAGCGGCGACGGCGGCCTTCTCGGTGAGGAATACCTTGGCCGGGCCGGTCTTGCGATAGACGCCGTCGGCATCGACCACGCTGGGATCGATCGACGTACTCTTGATGACTGAGCCTTCCGGGGCGAGGTTGCCGCGGGGAAAGGCCAGGCTGGCGGTCAGGCCGCGCTGCCGTGCCCGGTCGGGCCTCATGATGACGCCTTCGGGGTCGATGCCGTCGCGGGTGGCGAGCAAGTCGCGGAGACGATGGCGCCGCTCCGACTTTTCCCACCAATCGAGCGAGGATCCCAATGACTCGCCGGTGACGGTCAGGCAACTTTCCTCCAGCAATCCGAGGCCGCGCAGGTGCAGCATGACCTCGGGCACGCCGCCGGCCAGGTATACGTAAGAGGTGGGATAGCCCGCGGGGCCGTTGGGCAGGGCATCGACGAGGCGCGGGATTTGGCGGCTGACATTGGCCCACTCGTCCACGGTCGGCCGGCGGACCTTGGCGGCATGGGCAATGGCGGGGACGTGCAACAGAAGATTGGTCGAGCCGCCGAAGGCCGCGTGGACGGCGAGAGCGTTCTTGAACGCCGCCTCGGTGAGGATGTGTCGGGTGTGGATGCCCCGCGCGGCGAGGTGGGCGACGGCGCGCCCCGAGCGCCGCGCCATGTCGAGCCAGATCGGTTGGCCGGACGGGGCCAAAGCCGAATGCGGAAGCGACAGCCCCAACGCCTCGCCGACGACCTGCGAGGTAGCCGCGGTGCCGAGGAATTGACAGCCGCCGCCGGGGCTGGCGCAGGTACGGCAACCGGCGTCGGCCGCCTGTTGCAGCGTCAGTTCGCCATGCGCGAAGCGGGCGCCGATGGTCTGCACGCGGCCGGTGTCCTCGCCGTCGGACGTGGCCAGCATGACGCCGCCGGGCACGAGGATCGTGGGCAAATCGTGCAGGCCGGCCAGGGCCATCATCATCGCGGGCAATCCCTTGTCGCAGGTCGCCACGCCGATGACCCCGCTGCGTGTCGGCAGCGACCGCGCCAGCCGGCGGAAGATCAGGGCGGCATCGTTGCGGAAGGGCAGGCTGTCCATCATGCCGGGCGTGCCCTGGGTACGTCCATCGCACGGGTCGGTACAGAAGCCGGCGAAGGGGATATGGCCGAGCGAACGCAGTTCCTCCGCGACCGCCTTGACTTGCAGGATCACTTCCCAATGGCCGCTATGATAGCCGAGCGCGATGGGGCTGCCGTCCGGGGCGCGCAGCCCACCCGAGGTACTTAGGATGAGGAACTCCTTGCGGCCGAGATGCGCCGGGTTCCAGCCCATGCCGACATCCTGGCTCCAGCCGAACAAGTCGCCGCTGGGGGCGTGACGCAGCATTTCGTCGGTGAGCGGCAGGCTCCCCGCGGGACCGGCGGCGGCGGCTTGCACGTCCAGCAGCGCGGCATCGGTGTCGAGAAGCGACGCCAACTTATCTATCGCGGCAGTACTCATGCGGTATCCTGGTGCGATGCGGTTTCTCGATGTGACCTTGCCAACGATAGCAGAAAACCTGGCCCTGGACGAGGCGTTGCTGCTCGACGCCGAAGCGGGGACGGGGGAAGAGATCCTGCGGCTATGGGAATATCCGCGGCCGGCCGTCGTCCTCGGCTCCGGCGGCAAACTCGCCGAGGACGTGGACGAAGATACTTGCCGGGCCGACGGCGTACCTATCTTGCGCCGATCGAGCGGCGGCGGCACCGTGCTGCTTGGCCCCGGTTGCTTGCTCTATAGCCTCGTTCTCGCTTACGACCGCTCGCCGCCGTTGCGTGAGATTCCCTTCTCGTATGAAGATATTCTTAAACGTCTAAGCGACGCTCTGGGCGACCTCTTGCCCGGCATCGAGCAAACGGGCACGAGCGATTTGTCCGCTCAGGGCCGCAAGTTTTCCGGCAACGCCCAGCAGCGGAAACGCACGCACCTTCTGCATCACGGCACTCTCTTGTGCGGCTTCGATCTGGAAGGCGTGGAGCGTTACTTGCGCATGCCCGCGCGGCAACCGGCTTACCGCGAAGGCCGTGCCCACGGCGACTTTTTATGCAACCTGCCGGCGTCCACGGCCGAGGTGGGCCGACGCCTGCAAAGGGTATGGGACGCCAGGGAAGCCGCGGTCGATTGGCCGCGCGCCGAGGTCGCGCGCCTGGTCGAGCAAAAGTATGGCCGCGAAGATTGGATGCGGCGCCGCTAGCGATTTTCGTTTGCCCCGGGCCAGATCGCGTTCCAGAATATCCACGATACCCAATCAGCCCTGTACTCTTGGAAGCCCGCGCCGACCGGCGCGGCGTGAGAAATTCGTCATGCAAACGTGCAAGAAATGCCGTCAGCCGATGGTGCCCACGGTCGATCTCAACGGCGACGTGGCCTCCATCCTGCGCAAGTTCGCGTCCGAGGCGGAACTGATGCGCTGGAACTGTCCCGGCTGCGGCGCCGAACGCGGCGAGCCTTTGCGAAAAGGCGATATCGAGCAAATCAAGGCGTACGTCCGGCGGCAGAAGCGTAAGTGGTGGCAGTTTTGGATTCGGTAAAAGATACACTGCCCCGAAAATGACCCGGTGAGCGGGGGGCGTAAGCCCTCCGTGGATTTCCCGCGGAGAACCACGGGGGGCGTAAGCCCCCCGCTCGCCATGTCATTCGTCGAGCCGGTCTTGACAGGTGGCGCCGGATCGTCTATCTGCCTTCCTCCTTACCGCTAGGCGATGAACGACACAACGGACCTGCAGGGACCGATCCCATGAAAGCGACGGACCGCTTGCCTCGCTCGCTGCGCCGCCTGACCTACGTCCTGGCGGGATGGCTGGTTGGCGCCGCGGTCTGCCTGGCGCAGCAAGCCATGCCGGGCAAGATCACCGTGGCCGACGTTATCGTGCCGCCGGGGGATTTCGGCCTGCCCAACGGCCGCATCGCCAGCATCGTCAAGACCCGCGCCGGCAGCGACTTCAGCCAGGCCGCCCTCGACGACGACGTCCGCGATCTCTACGCCACCCGCGCCTTCGCCAATGTCGCCGTCACCAAAAAGGACATGGGCGACGGCAAGGTCAACATCTACTTCTGGCTTACGCCCCTGCCCAGCCGCGTCGAGGAAATCGTCTACAACGGCGCCAACCACCTCAAAGCCGACGAACTCGAAACGGTCTGCAATACCTCGGGTCTGCGCAAGGGAATGGCGTTGAATCCCATCGCCGCCGAGAGCGCGCGTCAAGCTATCTTGCGCAAGTACCAGGAAATGGGGCGCATTTTCTCCAGCGTGGAACTCGCCGAGGGCCGGCGTCAGGGCGACACCCGCGTCGTCTTCAACGTCACCGAAGGCCCCATCGTCCGGTTGACCGCCCTCGACTTCACCGGCAACGACTTCGTGCCGGACGGCCGCCTGCGCACGCAAGTCAACTCGTCGCGCGCCATCCTTGGGCTCGTCGGCGGCGTCTACAACCCCGGCATGGTGGACAACGACGTTTCCATCCTTGAAAAGTACTACAAGAGCTACGGCTTCCAGGACGCTTCGGTGACGCGCGAACTCATCTGGGCGCCGGACCAGCGCACCGTGGCGGTGAGGTTCCACATTCATCAAGGCATGCGCTATCGCGTCGCCGGCATCCAGGTGGCCGGCAACAAGACTTTCGAGAGTGACCGCCTGCTCGATTTGGTCCATCTCAAGCCGGGCCAGTATTACGATCAGAACGTCGTTCAGGCCGACAGCCTCGGCATCAAGACCCTCTACGGCAACTCCGGCCGCGACGTGGGCGTGCAGGAACGGCTTATCTGGATGCCTAACGGCACCCCCGGCGAGGTGACGGTCAATTACGAAGTCATCGAGCGCCCTCCCTTCACCGTCGGCGAAGTGCAGATCATCGGCAACACGACGACCAAGGACAACGTCATCCGCCGCGTCCTGGGCATTTATCCCGGCCAGGTGCTGACGTATCCCGACTTGAAGCGCAGCGAGGCGGCACTGAATCGCTTGAACATCTTCGAGGCCGATCCGTCGAAGGGGCAGCGGCCGACCGTCACCGTACTCGACGAGGACAGCGAGAACCCGGTGAAGAATATTTTGGTCCAGGTAGACGAGGCGCGTACCGGCAGCCTGCTCTTCGGCCTCGGCGTCAACTCCGACGCGGGCTTGACCGGCAGCATCGTCCTCAACGAACGCAACTTCGACATCTTGCGGCCGCCGACCAGTTTCGACGATTTGCTCAGCGGCAAGGCTTTCCGCGGCGCCGGCCAGGAGTTCCGCCTCGAAGCGGTGCCCGGCACCCAGCTGCAGCGCTATACGGCCAGCTGGCAGGAGCCGTCGTTCCTCGACAGCCCGTACAGTCTTGGCGTCAGCGGCTACTACTACACGCGCAGCTTCAACGAGGACAACGAAACGCGCCTGGGTGGCCGCGTCACCGTGGGCCGAAGGATCAATGATTCGTGGCGGGTGTCGGCCGCGCTGCGCGTCGAGCAGGTCGGCATTCACAACGTCCTGAGTTACGCCCCGCCGGACATCCTCAAAACCGTCGGCGACAACTTCCTGATCGGCCTCCGCGCCGGTGTCACCTACGACACGCGCAACTCGTTCCTGCGTCCCACGGAAGGAACGCTGGTCGAGACGTCGGTCGAGCAAGTGACGGGCGACTACACCTTCCCCGTGGTCAGCATCGAAGGTAACCAGTACTTCACCCTCTACGAACGGGCCGACGGCAGCGGCCGCCACGTCCTCGCCGCCCGCAGCCAGGCCGGTTATGCCGGCAGCCATACGCCGTTTTTCGAGCGCTTCTACGCCGGCGGTTTCCGCAGCATGCGCGGCTTCGAGTTCCGCGGCATTGCTCCCGAGATCAACGGCTTCAAGGTCGGCGGCGACTTCATCTTCCTCAACAGCCTCGAATACCAAATTCCCATCCTGGCCAACGACCAGCTGTATGCCGTCACCTTCGTCGATACCGGCACCGTGGAATCGAAACTGGAGATCAACAGCTACCGCGTGGCGGCCGGCTTCGGTCTTCGCATCGTGGTGCCGATGCTCGGGCCGGTGCCCATCGCGTTGGACTTCGGCTTCCCGATCGTGAAGGCCAACGGCGACCGCGAGCAGATCTTTAGTTTCTGGCTTGGGTTCTTCCACTAACGGATGTGTTTCATCATTGGGCGAGCGAAGCGCTAAAGCCCTATAAGCATCAAGATAAGAACACCCCATTGAATTGGCAGTCCCGGCAGATTGGCATTCAGGCAATCTTTTACCAACCGCTCGCCATCATGCTGAACATCAAGTTCATGCACCCGAGAAAGGCGCCAATGAGGCCGAGGACGATGCCGAGGCCGCCCTGCGCCTTGCCGTTGGTGGTGTGGCCCCGGCCGTCGGGGTCCATGATGTTGCGGTCCATTTGCTCGAGGTCGGCCCGGCCCATGACGATGGCGCAAACGCCCAGGATCAAGCCCAGAAGACTGGCCAGGGCGAACGGCGGAAACAAGGCGCCGCACAAACCGGGGGCGCCGAGGATGACGCTAAACGTGCCAAGCGTGGCGATCCAGTGCCCCCGATGCGGCTCGTAATCGCGGCGGCGCATCACGGTCGGCTGGGCGGCGTCGCGCAAGGAAGCGTCGCACACCGGGCAGCGCGCGGCGCTCGGCAATCCGCGGGCGCCGCACAGGGCACACGTCAAGCCGCCGGTCGGCCGGTCGGGATAGGGTGCGTCTAGGTTGGTGCTGACCAGCACCGCCTTGAACGGCCTCGGCGGCGGCGGCACGCCGCGCACCGGCAGTCCCGGCAGTTCGTGCGTGCCCCTATCCTCATCAAGCGTTTCCAGTACCAGGGGAGCGGAGGGGGACGACGGCGGCGGCGGGGCGCCGAAGCGGTGGGCGCAGGCGGGGCACTGCACGGAGGCGCCGAGCAGGTCGTCGGCCAGGCGCAGGACCTTGCCGCACTGGGGGCAATCGACGTTGGTCATGCCGCTCACTCGAAGGCCCGCCGCACTTCGGGGCTCATCAGGACGACCAAAGCCCAGATGCCGATGGCGGCGCCGGGTATGCAACAGCAGGAATTGAAGTTGAGTGCCGCCAGAAAGCAAGCGCAGACGGCCAATCCATAGCCACGCAGCCGGAGCATCTGTATGGCGCCAACGATGATGCCGGTACAAGCCAGCAGCAGCCCGACGAACATGGCGAGCTTGACCGAGACCATCTGTTCGGGAGTTAGGGCGGCGTCTTGCATGGCCGCCTCCGGACCCGCCAGGCGCTCGAAAAGATTTCGCTGGTCGTTCAGTTCCTTGGCGGCCAACGCCGCGCCGCCAATGTTGGAAAAGACCGCGCTCACCGCGTTGAGCAGCCAGCCGATGATGCCGATGACGAGCAAGGCGATGGCCGGCGGCCGTACCTTGGTTAACGCCTTTTCCGCGGTATCGGCGGGGTCACTGGCCCAGAGGGCGGGCGGCGGGCCGAGAGGTTGCACTCCGGCGGGATATGGCCCCGTTGGTTGAACGTCCGTCGGCGGCGCGACCGGCCGGACCACGGGAATGGAGGCGTTGGCCCGCGTTGGCGTCGTGAATACCAGCTGGCACAGGGGACACTGCACCGTCTGGCCGAGCATTTCCTCGGGCACGCGCAGCTTGTGGTTGCACGAGGGACAGTAGATGATTTCTTCCGCCATGAGGCTCCGTGGGAGGAGGGCCGCGTTCAGTGCGCAAGCATGGAGATAACCGTAAGCCCCGGACAGAGGCAGCCGAAGATGGTTCCGATGATACCGCAGACCATGCCGGCCGAGGTCGAGCTTTGGCCCTCGGGATCCATCTCGCCCTCGCGCATCTTACGCAAATCGGTCTGCCCCAGCACCCAGGCGACGACCGACAGAGGCAGGCCGACGAAGCCGCCCATGCAGGTGAGTGACAGACACAAGCCAATGATCCCCAAGGCAAGGACCGTGCCGGCGCGGTGCGGTTCGCAATCGCGGCGCAGATAGCCGCGCTGCCAGCCGGGTCGCCCGTCGGCTGACGGCGCCGCCTCGCCGCAGTAACGGCAGCGCTCGGCGTCGCCCGGGATCATTTCGCCGCACGCGAGGCAGCGGCCCTGTCCGGGGGGCGGACCGTAGCGCGGCACCGGCTGGCCGCCCGCCGGTTGCTCGGGTGCCGGGTGAAAGCGCGGTCCCGGCTCGGGTACGGGCGGCGACTCGAGCGGGGACGGCAATTCCACGGCGCCCATCAAGGGGACCGCTGGAAACGCGGGAGGGGCCGAGGCGCCGGCGAACGTGTGCCCACAGCTTGGACATTGCACGTCGCGGTCGGCCAACTCCGTCGGCACGCGGAGCTTCCGCTGACACTGCGGGCATTCGATGATGGTCGGCATAGGTCGGCTCGATCCGGCAACCAGGTCGAAACGGAGAACACCAAGAGCAATTCGGTTTCGCTCGTCCTGGATTTGGCTGGTTCGCCTTAATGGCAGTGTACCGTCCGCCACCGAAGGCGTATAGAGTTCGAAAAGGGGTCGGGAGCAATCCCGTTCGGCACGATAGTAGCCATGCTGCCGCGGAAAGACAATGAGGCGCCTGACGCTGGCGGATGCGTGGGGTAGATAGCAAGGAAAAGCAGAGAGGTGTCCAGCGGGACGTGGCCAACGCGCGGCAGCGAACGCCGCCCGACCCGTCCGAAGACGAGCGGGCCCTAGGCGTCTTGAACTTTCAATTTTGCAAATGCTGGAGCAGTTCCTCCTCGTCGGCCCAGCCGATGAAGTAGAAGCAGATCATCTCATAAGTCCGCTTTGGTCGGCTGCTTGCCGGTCCACAGCGCGATCAACAGACAGGCGATGATGGCACCGTCACCGGCCGCGCCCTCCTCGAAGCCAGCCGCGACGAAGCCTGGACCACCCTGCCAACTCGTCATCCCGTCACCGCCGCGATCTGGTCCACAAAGGCGCCGCCCTCAACTGCCAGATCCGCGACCACCTCGAAGCCGCCTTGCCCGGCTTCGCCGCCTGCTTCGACAAGCTCTGAGAAAGTCCCATTCAAGGCAAGGACGCGCGGCACACGCGCATCAAGGTGGGCCTGCGCTTCTGCCGCATCGCCTTCCAGATGGTGGCCGGCCGGCAGGTGTTTCGCCATCCCGGTCTCTGGGGCCGGCACTATATCCTCGACAAGCTGACGGCCTTCCACCGCGCGCACGGCACCGGCATGGCCGAGGTGCTGCGCGACCTGCAAGCCGCCGTCGATCAGTTGCCGAAGGCCGAACGCGCGGCCGAGGCCAAGCCGCTGCACGACGAACTGGGGAAGATCAAGGAGGGGGGTCGGCGGGGCCCGCAAGTGCTGGGCGACATCCTGCCGATCGTGTTGGCGCGGTACAATCGACGGAGTCAGGGGAGTAGACCTCCACCGCTTCAGGTCCGCGAGCCGAGAACGCCTATTGTCCCCAAGGGGCAAACCCTTAACAAAGCATGGCGCTCTCTCGGATCACCAACGCCTGATACGGCACCGTGGTGTCGCTCCCCTGATATACCAGTATGGCGAAACGGTGATCGATAAAGCAAGAGAGGCAGGCTCGTGGAGTCCTGTCCGGTATTTCTGGACTCCGTTTTTGAAGCCGTTTTCGACGATGGCGTCCACCGTCCGTAGATAGCGGTTTGCCCCATTGGAGCATGGGACTCTGGTATATGGGTTTTATCCAAAAAAAGCCCTGTATTTCGAGTCAGCTTTTTTCTCCCCGATGCGTCGTCGAGATCGTCCGCTAACAAAACCCCACGAAGCCCTCCGTCGCCGAACTTGTTAAGTAGACAGAAACCATCCTGCCTAATAATCGGTGGCAGAAGACGGCACAGGCCGCCAAGATAGGGGGACAGGCCGCCAACACTGTTGGCGGGCGGGGTGTGAGGGCGGGCATGAATTTGACTTTCAAAGCGCTTCGCGTAGCGGCTTTGGACCTCTTTTCGAACAGACGCTTCGTCAAGCGAGGCGCTATATCGGCGAAAGCGTCGCTTTCCCGCCCGGCCTATTTACCACTCCTCTTGACGACCACCCCACACCTCCCGAGAAAGAAAAAGAGGCCGTGCCGACAGTGCCCTTCGCTGCCGCTAACGGCCGTGCCGTCCACTATCGAGACCGTATGGCCACCACCGACCTCGTCGCCTCGCTGCTCGACCGGGCCGCCGCCGACCAAGACTCGCCCGTCGCGCTGCCCGAATCGACCTATCGCTTGCAGTTCCACAAGGGCTTCACCTTCCGTGCCGCCGCGGCCGCGATCTCCTACTTGGCCGACCTCGGCGTCACCCACCTGTACGCCTCGCCCTACCTGAAAGCGCGGGCCGGCAGCACGCACGGCTACGACATCACCGACCATCGCGTCCTCAATCCCGAGATCGGCGGCGAACGCGACTACGCCGCCATGACCGACGCCCTGCACCAGCATGGCCTCGGCCAGGTCCTCGACATGGTGCCCAATCACATGGGCGTCGCCGGCAACGATAATGTCTGGTGGAACGACGTACTGGAGAATGGCCTCGCCTCGCCCTACGCCGTTTTCTTCGATATCGACTGGTACTCATCGCTCAAGGCGGAACTGCGCGAGAAGGTGTTGCTGCCCGTCCTCGGCGAAACCTACGGCACCGTATTGCACGCCGGGCAGCTGCGGCTGGATTATGCCCACGGCGCCTTTTCCATCTATTACTTCACGCATCGCTTTCCCGTGTCGCCGGACAGCTACGCGCGCGTTCTCGAACATCGCTTGCCCGACCTCGAAAAGACGCTCGGCGCCGACTCGACGCCGTTCGTCGATTACCAGAGCATCGTCACGGCGATTCGCCATCTGCCGCCGCGCGGTGAACCGGACCCGGCACGGCGCGCCGAACGCCTACGCGAAAAAGAGGTCATCAAGCGCCGCCTCGCCGCGCTGGCCGAAACCTGCGCCGAGGTGCGCGACTTCCTCGACGAGAACGTCAAGGTTTTCAACGGCACGCCGGGCGATAGCCATAGCTTCGACCGCCTCGATGAATTGCTCAACGATCAGGCCTATCGGTTATCTTTCTGGCGCGTGGCCGCCGACGAGATCAACTACCGCCGCTTCTTCGACGTGAATGAGCTAGCCGCCCTGAACATGGAACGGCCCGAGGTGTTCGCGCAGACGCATCAACTGGTTTTCCAGCTGGTGCGCGAGGGGAAGATCGACGGCCTGCGCATCGACCATCCCGATGGCCTCTACGATCCCAAGCAATATCTCGATCGCTTGCAGGAGCAGTACACCCTCGAAAGGGCGCGGGCGGCGTTCGACGCGCTGCCGGCCAACGACGCGACCTGGGACGACCTCGACGCCCCGCTGCTGGAAGAGATTCGCCGTCGTCGCCAGGACGGAGACGTGGGACTGCAACGGCCGATGTACGTCGTCGTCGAGAAAATCCTCGGCCGCGCCGAGCCATTGCCCGACGATTGGCCGGTCCACGGCACCACCGGCTACGAGTTCCTCAATTCCCTCAATGGCCTGTTCGTGGACGCTAGCCACGTCGCGTCCACGACGAAGACCTATCACGCCTTCACCGGCATGGACCCGGCCTTTCGGCCCTACGTCTACGACAAGAAACGCCTCATCATGCAGGTGTCGCTATCGAGCGAATTGCAGATGCTGTCGCACCAGCTGAATCGTCTGTCGGAGAAAGACCGCGCGGCGCGCGACTTCACGTTCAACAGCCTGCGTCATGCCCTGCGCGAGGTGATCGCCTGCTTTCCCGTCTATCGGTCGTACGTCCGCGATGGCGAAGTGCAGACGCGCGACCGGCTCTACGTGCAGACGGCCGTGTTGCAGGCGCGGCGGCGCAACCCGGCAGTCAGCGCCGCGCTGTTCGATTACGTCCGCGACATGTTGCTCTTGAAGAGCGCGGACACCACGGCCGAGGAGTTCCAGGCCGAGCAGCGCCGCTTCGTCAGCAAGTTTCAGCAGGTCACGTCGCCGGTGATGGCCAAGGGGGTCGAGGACACGGCGTTTTACGTCTACAACCGCCTGGTGTCTCTTAATGAAGTCGGCGGTGAGCCGGACCAATTCGGCGTGGCGCCGGCGGCGTTTCACCGCGCCAACCTCGAACGCCAGAGCCACTGGCCGCGCTCGATGACCACCACCGCGACGCACGACACCAAGCGCGGCGAGGACGTGCGCGCCCGCTTGAACGTGCTTTCCGAACTGCCCGGCGAATGGCGCAAGGCCATCGTCCGCTGGGGCCGCATGAACAAGCGCCATCTCGTCGTCATGGAGGACGTGGTCGCCCCCGACCGCAACGAGGAATATCTGATCTATCAGACGCTCGTCGGCGCCTGGCCGTCTGCCGGGATGACTTCGGAATCTCTGCCCGAGTTCCGGCGCCGCATCCAGGAATACGTGCAGAAAGCGCTGCACGAGGCCAAGATCCATACCAGCTGGATCAATCCCAATCCGGCTTATGATGATGCCGTGCGTACCTTCGTCGAACGCATCCTGGACGAGAAATACGGCATGCGCTTCCAGGGAGACCTGGCCACATTCGTGCAGCGTGTCGCGCCGTTCGGCTACCTGAATTCCCTGAGCCAGGTGGTCCTCAAGATCGCCGCGCCGGGGATGCCCGACACCTACCAGGGGACCGACCTTTGGGACTTTAGCCTGGTGGACCCGGACAATCGCCGGCCCGTCGATTACGCCGCTCGCCATGCCATGTTGAAAGACCTGCAAGCGCGGTCGTCCGGCGATGGCCCGCACGACGACCTGGCCCGCGAATTGACCAGGCACGTGGAAGCCGGCCGCATCAAGTTGTATGTCACGCATCGGGCACTGCTCTGCCGCCGGCAACACCCTGGCCTATTTAGCGAGGGGGAATACCACGCGGCCGACGCCCAGGGCAGCCGCGCCGACAACGTCATCGCCTTTGTCCGGCGCGCGGGTGGCATCTCGGCATTGGTAGCCGCGCCCCGGCTCGTCACGCGCCTCGGGTCGGCGATGCCGCTCGGGGAGGACGCCTGGCAGGATACCCTCGTGCCCGTGTCCGGGCCGGCGCGGCGCTTCCGCGATGCCTTCAGCGGTGCGATTTTGACGGCCGACGAGCGCGATGGCCAGGCGTGGTTCCGCGCCGCCGACCTGTTCGCCCGGTTTCCGGTGGCCCTGCTCGTGAGCCAGGATTAGCATGGGAACCTCGACCGCCCGACGGAACGCGCATCCCGGAGGTACACCATGAGCGTTGCCTTTCCAAAATACCTCCTCATTCACGGACATTTCTATCAGCCGCCGCGCGAGAACCCCTGGCTCGAAGCAGTCGAGGTGCAAGACTCGGCCGCTCCCTATCACGACTGGAACGAACGCATCACCCGCGAGTGCTACGCCCCGAACACGCGCTCGCGGCTGGTGGGCCACGGCAACAAGATCGTCGGCCTCATCAACAACTACGCCTGGATGAGTTTCAACTTCGGCCCGACGCTGCTCGGCTGGATGGACGAGGCGACGCCGGAAGTCCTCAAAGGGATCGCCGAGGGGGATCGCCTCAGCCGCGAGCGCCGGGGCGGGCACGGCAACGCTATGGCGCAGGTGTACAACCACGTCATCATGCCGCTGGCCAGCGACCGCGACCGCGAGACGCAAATCCTCTGGGGCATGGCCGACTTCCGCAAGCGCTTCGGCCGCGAGCCGGAAGGCATGTGGCTCGCGGAAACGGCCGCCGACACCGCCTCGCTCGAAGCGCTCGCGGCGGCCGGCATCCGCTTCACCGTGCTGGCGCCGCGCCAGGCCAAGCGCTGGCGCCGCCTCGGTACCGACACATGGGAAAGCCACGGCGGCGTCGATCCCTCGCGCGCCTATCTCTGCCGACTGCCCAGCGGCGCCACCATTAGCCTCTTCTTCTACGACGGCAATATCTCGCAGCAGGTCGCCTTCGAGCGCCTGCTCGACAGCGGCGAAAAATTCCTCAGCCGGCTGATGAATGGCTTCAGCGAGGCCCGCCAACACGCCCAGTTGATGCATATCGCCACCGATGGCGAATCATATGGCCACCACCACGCGCACGGCGACATGGCCCTCGCCTACGTCCTCAATCGCCTCGGCCAAGACGGCGAAATCCGCCTCACCAATTACGGCGAATTCCTCGAGCTGCATCCGCCCGAATGGGAGGCGGAGGTCCACGACAATAGCTCGTGGAGCTGCGTGCATGGCGTCGAACGCTGGCGCTCCGACTGCGGCTGCAACTCCGGGACCGCGACCCATCAACGCTGGCGCGCACCGCTGCGCGACGCCCTCAACTGGCTCAAAGAACGGCTCGACGATCTCTTCGAGAAGCGCGGTCAGGAGTT